>CAZUKC010000001.1:0-49646 GCA_964620375.1 uncultured Ramlibacter sp.
TGTCGATCTGGCCTTCGTGGGGCAGCAGCCAGGCATGCGGCGCGCCGCGGAGGTCCGGCTCAAGGTCGGCCAGCGGCGATGCCGCGAGCGCTTGGGGCGCGTGTTCCGCGGGTGCCTTGGCCCTCACCAGATCGACCACGCGGCTGGCAGAGCCCTCGTCGCCGCGATGCGCCAACAACAGCGAGCCGCGCTGATTGAGGTCCACGGGCTGGGGCAGGCCCGCCAGGACCTGCGGCCACAGGACGAGCGAGCGCAGGCCCATAGCGAAGACATGATCGTCGGCTGATTCCAGTTCGGCCACTGGCGAGAGCATGCCCGCCGCCGTCCAGCCCGCGGCCCCACGGGCACCTACATCGGTTGCAGGATCGAAAACCTGCACGGCATGGCCGGCCCGGGCCAGCTGCAAGGCCAGCAAGCGCCCGAGCAAGCCCGCCCCCGCGATAGCGATGCGCAGGCGGGCGCCACCGCGTGCGGGTGCGCGAGTCGGGAAAGAAGTGAGGTCCATCCTGCGGAGTCGTCCGTGTGAGTCGCCCTTGCCTGTCATGTCTGGCAGCGCCGGGGAGGGATGGGACGGGGTGTCGGCTCTCCTTCCGCCGGTGCGAACCGGTTCAAGTTCACGGGTTTGGCTTGGCCATCTCAGCGACCGGCTTGACGCCGTCCGCACCCCGGAGCAGGGTCGATTCTAGGCCCAGGGCCCGCCACCTGGCAGCGCGTGCGACAATCGCCCTCGCTCCGGGGTGCACGCCTAGCGTGCTGAGATGCAGACCCGCGAACTTGATCCGGTTCATGCCGGCGTAAGAAGAGCCCTCCCGCCAGGTCGCGACAGCGGCCCCTGCGGGTCCCTCCTTCGGAGCAGCGCGTTCATGGCTTGCTTCATGACTTTCGAAGGAGTTGCAGTGACCCCGTCCCCTCATGCCCCAGGCCCTGCGGCCGACGCGAGCAGCGCGCTGATCGCTCGGACGCAGCGCTACCCGCGCGTGCTGTCCATCGCAGGATCTGACAGCGGTGGCGGGGCTGGCATCCAGGCGGATCTCAAGACCTTCGCGGCGCTCGGCTGCTTCGGCATGACTGCCATCACCGCTCTCACCGCGCAAAACACGGTGGGCGTACGCGCCATCCACGCGGTGCCATTGGAGATGCTGCACGCGCAGATCGACGCGGTGGTCGAGGACATCGGCGTGGACGCGGTGAAGGTGGGCATGCTGCACTCGGCTGCCACCGTTCAGGCCGTAGCTGCGGCCCTGGACCGCCACGGCCTGCAGCGCGTGGTGCTGGACCCGGTGATGGTGGCCACCAGCGGCGCCACCCTGATCGACCGCGAAGCCATCGAGGTGCTGGTGGCGCAGATGTTCCCGCGCGCCGCGCTGGTCACCCCCAACCTGGACGAGGCAGCCCTGCTCGTCGGCCGACCGCTGGCGACCGAGGCCGACCTTGAGGCCGCGGCCCGTGAGCTGATCGCGCGCGGCGCACGTGCCGTGCTGCTCAAGGGCGGTCACCTGGTGGGCGACACGGTGAGTGACCTGCTGCTGGCGCGCGACGCGGCACCCGTCTGGCTGCGTGGTCCGCGTATCGCCAGCGCGAATACGCACGGCACCGGGTGCACGCTGTCCAGCGCGATCGCGGCGCACCTGGCGCAAGGCGCCTCGCTGCCCGATGCGGTACGCGGTGCGCGCGATTACGTGCGGGGGGCCCTGCACGCAGGGGCGCCTGTTCGCACCGGCGCAGGCAGCGGTCCGCTCAATCACGCCTGGCAGCCCGAGGCGATGCACACGGTACCCCTGACATGAGCGCCTGGACGATCGAGGGCCTGTCACCCGCGACGCGGGCGCTGGTGCCCGAGCTCCTGGACTTTCTGGCGCAGGACGGCTGCGACGACGCAGCCTTCGACGCAATGGCGCTGCGGCTGTTCGCGCACCAGTATGCGCACAACGAGCCCTTGCAGCGCTTCTGCCAACGCCGAGGCCTGACGCCGCGGCGGGTCGCCTCCTGGCGCGACATTCCGGCAGTGCCGATCAACGCCTTCAAGGAAACCACCCTGAGCTGCGAGCCGGTGAACGCCTGCGAGCGGGTCTTCATGACCAGCGGCACCACCCGCGCCGAGCTCAAGGGCCGCCATCACCATCCGACGATCGGTGTTTGGGACCTGTCGATGCGGCGCAACTTCGAGGCGCGCTTCATGCGCGGCAGCCCTCGCCTGCCCATGGCCATCCTGTTTCCGCCCGAAACTGAATTGCGCAACTCCTCGCTGGCGCGCTACCTGGCCCAGGCGGTGCGCGAGTTCGGTACCTCGGACAGCGCCTGCTACCTCACGTCGGCGGGCATGGACCTGCCGGGCCTGCGCGCCCGACTGCGCGAGGCCCAGCGCAGCGGCCAGCCGCTGGCGGTGCTCGGGGCGAGCTATGGCTTCGTGCACTTACTCGATGCAATGGCGCAGGACGGCGAAAGCGTGGGCCTGCCCGCGGGCAGCCGTATCCTGGACACCGGTGGCTACAAGCGGCAGTCCCGCGAGTTGGCGCCCGAGGACTTCTACACCGAGCTCTCGTCCCGCCTGGGCGTGCCGCGCGCGCAGTGCATCAACATGTACGGCATGACCGAGTTGAGCACCCAGTTCTACGACGAAGGCAATGCGGTCACGCCCGCCGTCAAACGCGGACCGCACTGGATCAAGAGCCGCGTGGTGGACCCGCTGACCGGACGCGAGATGCCACCGGGTGAAGCTGGCGTGCTGGTGCACTGCGACCTGGCCAGTTTCAATTCGACCACCACCATCCTGACCGAGGACATGGGCATCGCGGTCGACGGCGGCTTCCTGCTGCTCGGACGCGCGCAGGGCGCGCAGGCCCGGGGCTGTTCCCTGGCGGTGGCGGAATTCCTGGGGACCGCATGAGCGCTGCGCCCACGATCTGGAAAGCGGGCCACCTGCCTGGCCTTTCCGACGACGAAGTCGAGTGGCACACGCTGCGCTTTGAGGCGGGGCCGGGTGAGCCGCTGGAGGTGGCGGTACCGGTACTGACACCGGTCCAGGCCCGGGCGCTGGCGCAGCGCGTGCGGCGATCAGCCCGCGCGGTGCTGCAGGCGATGCCCGTGTCGGCCGTCATCGAGCGTATAGACCAGGCGGTGGCGCACCTGCTGGATACGGATGATCCGCTGCGCCAGCAGGCCGACGCACTGCTGCCCCGCGTGACCGGCTACGACGCGACGATGGTGCGCCTGGGCCTGACCCGCTACCTGCAGACCTTTCGAGCGCCGCAGCTACATCGCTTCGTCAGCGAAGATTTCTCCAACCCCAAGGTGCTGGACGAATTCCAGCCTGCGCCCAAGGGCGGGATGGTGCGCGCCTTCGGTCCGGACCTGCTGGTGCACCACTGGGCCGGCAACGTGCCCGGCCTGCCGCTGTGGAGCCTCGCCTGTGGCCTGTTGGTGAAGGCGGGCAATATTGGCAAGCTGCCCAGCGCCGAGCCGGTCTTCGCCACGCTGTTCGCGCGCGCCCTGGCGCAGGTCGACCCTGCGTTGGCGGACTGCTTCGCGGTGGTCTGGTGGAAAGGGGGCCAAGCCGAGCCCGCCGCCACGCTGCATGCGCAGGCCGACACCGTGCTCGCCTACGGCGGTCAGGACACGGTGGACCAGATTCGCGCCCAGGTGCCCGCGACCGCGCGCTTCCTGGCCTATGGTCACAAGCTGGGCGTGGCCCTGGTGGGCCGCGCGGGGCTGGACACGCAGCGCGCACCCGTGATGGCGCGCCTGGCCGCCCAGGACGTGGCGCGCTTCGAGCAGCAAGGCTGCTACTCGCCGCACGTGTTTTATGTCGAGCGCGGCGCGCGCACGACCCCGCGCGAGTTCGCCCAGCACCTGGCGGGTGAACTCGCGGCGCTGGCCCAGCGCCATCCGCGTCCTGCCTTGACCCTGGCCGACGCGGCCTCTGTGGCGCAATGGCGGCAGGCTGTGGAATGGCGCGAGCCGGCCCAGACCCTGCTCGGCGACGAGGCCTCGCCCTGGGCCGTCGCCTACAGCGAGCAGGCCCTGCCCCTGGCGCCCACCGCCGGCTGGCGCTGCGTGCAGGTGGTGGCGGTGGACAGTCTGGAGGACGTGGCCGACACGCTCGCACCCCACGCGGCCTATCTGCAGACCGCCGGCGTGGCCGTGGAGCCCGAACGCCTGTACCCGCTGTCGCTGCAGCTGGCCCGCGTGGGCATCACCCGGGTATGCGCCCTGGGCGCGATGACCTCGCCCGAGGCGGGCTGGCATCACGACGGCGGGTGCAACCTGCGCGATCTGGTGCGCCTGACCGAGATCGAGGCCTCGGCCGAACGCGCCGCCGACCGTCTGGCCCCCTACGCGCAGGAGGATGCGCCATGAATCCCGCGTCACCGTTCCTGGCGCTCGACGGTGTGGCCTTTGGCTTCGCCGGTGCGCCGCGCACGCTGGAGGGCATCGATCTGACGCTGGCGAGCGGCGAGGTTCACGGCATCCTGGGGCGCAGCGGCTGCGGCAAGACCACCCTGCTCAAACTGGCGGCGGGCCTGCTGGCGCCACAGGCAGGCCGCGTGACGGTCGGCGGGCGCAGCCCGCGCGCAGCGCGCGAGCGGATCGGGTTCATGTTCCAGCACCCGACGCTGTTGGAATGGCTGTCGGCCCTGGACAACGTGCTGCTGCCGGTATCCCTGCACCAACGCCCCAGCGAACCGCAGCGCGAACACGCTCGCCAACTGCTCGCGCAGCTGGGGCTGACCGGTCTGGAGCAGCGTCGACCCGGACAGCTTTCGGGTGGGCAGCAAAGCCGAGTGGCCCTGGCGCGGGCCCTGGTGCTGCAGCCCTCGCTGCTGCTGCTGGACGAACCTTTTGCGGCCCTGGACGCCCTGACACGCGAGACCTTGCAGCAGGACCTGCTGGCCCTGTGCGCGCAGCAAGGCACCACGGTCCTTTTCGTGACTCATGACATCGCCGAGGCGGTGTTCCTGGCCGACCGGGTCAGCGTGATGGACCGCGGTCGCATCGTCGGTGAGATCGCCGTCGACCTGCCCCGGCCGCGTGCCGCCGCCCTGCGGGCGCAGCCCGGGTACGCAGCCCAAAGCGCGCGGGTGCGGCAGGTCCTGGAGCACACCCTGGAGCAACACGCCGGCGAGGTGGCCGCATGACCCTGGCGCGCCGTCTGGCCTCCGTATTGCTGCTGCTCGCCCTGCTGGGCCTGTGGGAGTGGGCCGCCCGCCACCTGGGTCTGTCGGCCCTGGTGCTGCCCGCGCCTTCGCGCATTGCGCAGTCGCTGGCGCAGGGTCTGGCCAATGGCTACCTGTGGCCGCACCTGCAAGCCACCGCGCTCAAGCTCGCCCTGGGCATCGCCCTGGGCTGCGGCTTCGGCTTCGCTGTGGGTGTGGCCATGGCCGAATCGGTCTGGGTGCGCACCCTCTTCATGCCCTATGTGGTGATCAGCCAGGTGGTGCCCAAGCTGGCGCTGATGCCGCTGTTCATCCTCTGGTTCGGGTTCGGCATGACGTCCACCGTCGTCATCACCGCGCTGGTGTGCTTCTTCCCCCTGCTGGAAACCACGCTGACCAGCCTGCAGCGGGTAGAACCGCAGCGCCTGGAGCTGTTTCGCATGCTCGGCGCGAGCCGTCTGCAGGTGCTGTGGCGACTGAAGCTGCCCACCGGCCTGCCCGGCATCCTGGCCGGTCTGCGGGTGGCGGTGATGCTGGGACTGGTGGGCGCGGTGGTGGGCGAGTTCATCGGCGCCAGCCAGGGGCTGGGCGCACTGGTGATCGCCACGCAAGGATCGATGGACACGCCGTTGATGTTCGCGGTGCTGGTGCTGATCTCGCTGCTGGGGCTCACGACCTACCAGCTGACGCTGTGGCTGGAGCGCTGGCTGCTGCGCCCCTACGCCGCGGACCTGCCCGCAGCCCCCCGATGAACGACACGCACAGAACCCCTGCATGACCCCGATCGACCGACGCACCCTGCTGGCCGCCGCTGGCGCGCTGGCCCTACCCGCCTACGCGCAGACCCCCGCACGCCTGGACCCGCTGGCCGTAGCCGGCTGGAACAAGCCCATCACCGAAGTCACGCCGCTGCTGGTGGACGAGGACAAGGGCTTCTACCGCGCCCAGCGCATCGACCTGCGCTATGTGCCCGGTGCGGGCGGTGGCGACGCGATCCGCAACATCCTCTCGGGCCAGGCCGACGTGGCCTTCACCGATCCGGGCTCGCTCTTCGCCGCCCTGGACAAGGGCGAGAAGCTGCGGGCCATCTACGACATCTACCCGCAGAACGTGTTCAACGTGGTGGCGCTCAAGTCCAGCGGCATCACCCGCCCGCAGGACCTCAAGGGCAAGCGCGTGGGGGTGTACAGCCTCGCCAGCGGCACGCGGCAGAACCTGCTGGTGATGCTGCACCAGGCAGGCCTGTCCGAATCGGACGTGACCATCGTGGTGACAGGTCTGCTCAATTTTGCGCCCCTGATGCAGGGGCAGGTGGATGCCACCGCCGCCACCGACACTGGCCTGCTGGTGGGACGCAAGCGTGGCCTGCCCGAGGTGAATGTGATGGAGGTAAGCCGCTGGCTCAATGTCTCGAGCGATCTGTATGTGGTGCGCGAAGAGGTGTACCAGGGCAGGAAGGAGCTACTGCGCCGCTTCCTGCGTGCCTACCGCGACGCTGCGGCCTGGATGATCGCCAGCCCCGAGGAGGCCGCGCGCCTGGCCGTCAAGCGCGCCATCGACGGCAGTGATGCCGCGCTGAATCTCGAGGTGATCCGCCTGCGCAATGCCGCCACCGTCTCACCGCTGACGCAGCGCCTGGGTCTGGGCGCGATGGACCTGCCCTCGCTGCAGGCAGCGGCCGACGCCTACCGCAAGTTGGGGCTGATCGAGCGTCCGATCCGCATGGCCGACGTGGTGGCCAGCGACCTGCTGCCGGGGAAGTGAGCATGGATTTCAAGGGACAGGTGGTGCTGGTGACCGGCTCGGGCCGGGGTATTGGCGCGGCCCTCGCGAGGGCCTTCGCGGCGCACGGGGCCTCGGTGGCCGTGAACTACCTGCGTGACGCGGCGTCGGCCGAGGCCGTGGCGAAGGACTGCCGTGAAACCGGCGGCGACGCCCTGGCGCTGCAGGCCGACGTCAGCGACCCCGCTGCCGCTGCGCGCCTGGTGGACACCGTGGTCGCGGAGTTCGGGCGGCTGGACGTGGTGGTGAACAACGCCTTCGCGCCCTATGCCTTCGACCCCGAGCAGCGCCTGCGCTTTGGCGAGGTGGGCTGGGACGCCTACCGCGCGCAGTTCGAGGGCGCGGTGGGCGCTGCCCACCACGTGAGCCGTGCCGCCCTGCCCCACCTGTCACGCCATGCGCGCGGCGCGATCGTGAACATCGCCAGCAACCTGGTCGACCACCCGGTGGTGCCGTACCACGACTACGCCACCGCCAAGTCGGCGCTGGTGGGCTTTACCCGCCACCTGGCCGCCGAACTCGGACCGCAGGGCGTACGGGTGAACTGCGTGGCGCCAGGCCTGGTCTACCCCACGGCGGCCAGCGCCGGCACGCGCGCGAGCTTTCGTGACGCGATCGCAGCCGCCACGCCGCTGCGGCGCCTGGCCCGACCCGAAGACGTGGCCGGTCCCGTCCTGTTCTTGGCCAGCGCGCACAGCGTCTTCGTCACGGGCCAGGTGCTGTTCGTGGACGGTGGTCTGGTGATGCGTTAACCAAGCGAAGCTGTCGATGCCCCACTGCCTGCCCCCACGTGAATCACGCGTCCAGCTGCTGGCCGTACCGGCTGGCACGTCCTTCGATAGCGTGCCCGCATGGACCGCGCAGCATCGCGCGCAGGCGGGCGAGGCGAGGCCCGCCGTGTATTGCGTCCCGAACCAGCCGGGTCCCGACGGCACACGGCTGCACTGGCTGGACGGCGTGCACGCGCGTGGCTGGATCCAGCTGCCCTCGCACCCGCAGGGCGTGGCCGATGAGGCGCAGCTCACCGCGCACGCGCAAGAGGCCCTGAGGCTTGGCTTCGTCGGCGCCGACGCCATGCTGCTCGCCTTCCTGCGCCTGACCGGCGAATTGCCGCGCCTGTCCTGGGACAATGCACCGGTCTTCGCGCCCGCCCGCGTGCACGCGACGCAGCGCCTGGACCTTTACGCCATCACCGACCACGCGCCGCGCCTGGAGCAGGCTCTGGCCGCCGGGGTGCGCACGGTGCAACTGCGCATTAAGCGTCCCGCGCAGCCCGACGCCGCCTGGCAGGCCGCCCTGCGCGAGGCACTGACCCGCGGCATCGCCGCCTCGCGCGCCGCCGGCGCGCAGTGCTTCGTCAACGACCACTGGGCCCTGGCCGCCGAACTCGGCGCCGACGCGGTGCACCTGGGTCAGGAGGACCTGATGGCCCTGGGTGACGACGGCCGTCAGCGCCTGCTCGCCAGCGGCGTGGCCCTGGGCATCAGCTCACACAGCGTGTGGGAGTTGTGCCGGGCGCGCGCGCTGTCTCCGCGCTACATCGCCTGCGGGCCGGTGTGGCCCACCACCACCAAGGACATGCCCTGGGTCCCGCAGGGTCTGGACAACCTGGCCTGGTGGTGCCGCCACGCGGGCGCGCCGGTGGTGGCCATCGGCGGAATTCTTACGCCGGACCAGGCGCGGCAGGCGGCAGCGTGCGGCGCGGACGGGATCTGCCTGGTGCGGGCGCTGGGCGACGACCCGGCGCAGAGGCTGCCCGCCTACGCTCAGGCCCTGGCCGCTGGCCGGCAAGGCCCCGCGAGCGATGCACCCGCCTGGCCGCATCCCACCCTGCCCGTGGGTTGAAGGCCGCCGCGGGATAATCCGCGGATGCGACTCCTCCACACCATGTTGCGCGTTGGCGACCTCCAACGCTCCATCGACTTCTACACCCGCGTGCTGGGCATGAAGCTGCTGCGCACCACCGAGCGGCCCGAGCAGAAATACTCGCTGGCTTTCGTGGGCTACGGCAGCAACCCCGACCACGCGGAGATCGAGCTGACCTACAACCACGGCGTCGACCGCTACGACCTGGGCACCGCCTACGGCCACATTGCCCTCGGCGTGGAAGACGCCTACGCCGCCTGCGAGAAGATCCGCGCCGCCGGCGGCACCATCACCCGCGAACCCGGCCCGGTCAAAGGCGGCAGCACGGTGATCGCCTTCGTCACCGATCCTGATGGCTACAAGATCGAGTTGATCCAGCGCACCGGCGCGGCGCACTGAGCCCGCACCGTCCTTCGCGCATGCCCGTATCCGACACGAACCGCCTGCCGCTGCAGGGCCTGCGCGTCGTCGAGTTCACCCACATGGTCATGGGCCCGACCTGCGGTCTGGTGCTGGCCGACCTGGGCGCGGAGGTGATCAAGGTCGAACCGATCGCCGGTGACCGCACCCGTCACCTGATCGGCGCGGGCGCGGGCTTCTTTCCGATGTTCAACCGGAACAAGAAAAGCATCCGCATCGACCTGCGGCACCCCGAGGGCGCCGCTGTGGCGCGCCAGTTGTGCGGCACCGCCGACGTGGTGGCCGAGAACTTCAAGCCCGGGAGCATGACTCAGTACGGTCTGGACTACGCCAGCCTGTCCGCCGTCCACCCGCGCCTGATCTACGTGAGCCTCAAGGGCTTTCTGCCCGGGCCCTACGAGCACCGCACTGCGCTGGACGAGGTGGTGCAGATGATGGGAGGCCTGGCCTATATGACCGGGCGCCCTGGCGACCCGCTGCGTGCAGGCACCAGCGTGAACGACATCATGGGCGGCATGTTCGGCGCGATCGGGGTGCTCAGCGCCCTGATCCAACGGGGCATCACCGGGCGCGGTCAGGAGGTGCAGTCAGCCCTGTTCGAGAACAATGTGTTTCTGGTGGGCCAGCACATGCTGCAGTACGCCATCACCGGCGTGGCGGCCCAGCCCATGCCCAATCGCATCTCGGCCTGGGGCGTGTACGACGTCTTTACCGTGAAGGACGGCGAGCAGATCTTCCTGGCGGCGGTGAGCGACGCGCAGTGGCTCACGTTCTGCGAGCTGTTCGGGTTTTCCGACCTGCACGCCGACGCGCGCTATGCCACCAACAACGATCGCGTGCGCGAACGCGCGGTGCTGCTGCCGGTGCTGCGCAAACGCCTGCAAGGCTTTTCGGCGGCAGAACTGGCCGATCGCTTCGAGCGCGCCGGACTGCCCTATGCCCCTATCGCCCGGCCCGAGGACCTGTTGGGCGACCCGCACCTGAAGGCCACCGGCGGCCTGGCCGATGTCCGTCTGAGCGACGGCGAGCGGGCGGGTCAGACCGCGGCGGCGGCGCTGCTGCCCTTCACGATGGACGGCCGCCGCCTGGGCGTGCGGGCACACCCGCCGACTCAGGGACAAGACACCGACGATCTGCTGACCCAGATGGGGCACAGCCCCGAGGCCATCGCGCGCCTGCGGGAAGCGGGTGCCGTGGCGTGAGCCGGATGCGGAAGGTCACTTTCTGCCCCTCGGGGGCGAAGCCCGCGGGAGTCGTGTACCTCGGTCGTGCACCTCGGTCGATTTAACGGGCTACCAGCACCGGCACCGGGGATTGCGCCACCACCTTGGCAGCGATGCTTCCGAGCATCACGCGGGCCAGGCCGGTGCGCCCGTGGGAGCCGATGACGACGAGGTCGGACTGCTGCTCGCGGGCGGTGCGGACAATGCCCTCCAAGACGGCGACGTCCTCGACCACCCGCATCTCCACCGCAACGGCGGCACCACCGGCATTGCAAGCGTCCAGGATGCGCGAGTGGGCCTGGGCCGCCTGATCCCGTGCGGCCGCCATGTAGGCGTCAAAGCCCAAGGGGTTGACCTCGCCCATGCCCAGAAAGGGGTACGGGTCCACCACATACAGCGCGGTGAGGGAGGCACCATGGACACGGGCCAGATCGATGGCGATACGAGCGGCGTGGTCCGAAGCTTCGGAACCGTCGGTGGCCAACAGGATGCGCTTGAACATGGTGAACCTCGCAGGTGGGTGGAAATTGCACGGATCTTGGACTGTGGCGGGCCGGTCTGGTTTGACGGGCATCAAGCCGCCAGCGCCTGCCTCTTTGTCAATGCACCTGAGCCGGGAAGGCGTGGGTCAGACCCTCCAGGTCCAGGATACGGATGTGGCGCTTGTCGACCTCCAACAGGCGTTGCTGCTGGAAGGCAGAGAAGGTGCGGCTCACGGTCTCGAGCTTCATGCCCAGGTAGCTGCCGATCTCCGCGCGCGACATGCGCAGGTGGAATTCGCTGGGCGAGTAGCCCCGCGCCTTCAGGCGCTGCGAGAGGTTGATCAGGAAAGCCGCTAGTCGCTCCTCGGCGTTCATGCTGCCGAGCAGCGTCATGAGACTGTGTTTGCGCACGATCTCGCGGCTCATGAGGCGGGCCATGACCATCTGCATGTCGGCGCTGCTGGCGGCCAGCTCGGCGAGGTGGGCATAGGGGATGGCGCAGACTTCGGCGTCCTCCAGCGCGGTGGCGGCGCTGGCATGGCGCCCATGGGCCACGCCGTCCAGCCCCATCATCTCGCCGGCCATGTGGAAGCCCGAGACCTGCTCGCGGCCGTCGACCAGATTCAGGCTGGATTTGAAGGTGCCGCTGCGCACTGCGTAGATGAACCGGAAACGGTCCCCGGCACGGTACAGGGTCTCGCCGGTGCGCACTCGTCGCCCACCAAACTTCAACCCGTCCAGGCGTTCGATCTCCGGACTGTCCAGCCCAGAGGGCAGACACCGGTCACGCAGGTGGCAGTTGGAGCACAGGGTCTTCAGGAAGACGCGGGTGCAAGCGGAACGGGACATGAGATGGAATGTGGCGCGCGGGCTGTTCAGGGACCATCGGTGCGCAGCGCACCAGGGGATGGAAATCGTCCTAGCCGCTCGGGTAAGCCTGCGAAGGCCCGCGACCCTGACCAAGGACCACCCTACCATCACCCGCGTCAAGGTCAAGAAAGATGGCTTCAGGGCGATGAGGCCGTCGACTTCCTGTTCTGTTGACATAGATCAAGCCATGACGACGGGCGCCGATCTAGGCTGATGCGATGTACCAGCACCTGCTCGTTGCCACCGACCACTCTCGCCTGTCACGCAAGGCTGAAAAGGCCGCCATCGGTCTGGCTGCCGCGACGGGCGCGAAGCTGACGGTGCTGCACGTGGTGCCCGACTACCCCATGAGCTACTTCGAGGGTGCTGTCACGATCACACCCCAGGAGGTCGCCCGTATCGAGGGGGCTTGGACAGCCCGCGGCCGCAAGGCGGTCGACGCGGTGGCGGCCGTGGCTGCCCGGGCGGGTGTGCAGGCGCAGGGCGTACTCGCACATTCGGACCAGGTGGCCGAGTCGGTGATCGCTGCGGCGCGCAAGCACAAATGTGACCTGATCGTGATGGCCTCGCACGGTCGGCGGGGCCTGACGCGCGTGCTGCTCGGGAGCGAGACGCAGCATGTTCTCACGCACAGTGCGATTCCCGTTCTGGTACTGCGCTGACCCCCGCTGACCCCCAAAAGCCGCCGCACGCCGGCGAAACATTCGAAGACCCACAAGGAGAGAGCACCCATGCGCATCGTCCTGGCCGCTGACGGCAGCCCCTACACCAAGAAAGCCCTGGCCTTTCTCATGACCCACGAGAGTCTGGCGGGGCCAGACGACGAGGTGTTGGTCGTCCACGCCCAGCCCGCCCTGCCCCCGCGTGTGCGATCGGCGGTGGGCGCCGACGTGGTCAAGTCTTACCAGAGCGACGAAGCGGAGAAGGTCCTCGGGCCGATCCGCCGCTTCCTGGACAAGCACGACGTGAAGTACCGCTGCGAGTGGTCGGTGGGTCACGCCGACGAACAGATCCTGCGTGCCGCCCAGAAGTCCAAGGCCCACCTGATCATCATGGGCACCCACGGGCACGGCGTGATCGGCCGCGCCCTCATGGGGAGCGTCGCGCTGAAGGTGGTCACCGGCGCGGACATTCCGGTGATGCTGGTCAAATAAGTTAGAAGCCTGCGGGGGCGCGAAGCCCCCGCCACTTCACCCGGGGCGCGGCAGCGACGCCGCTTCGCGCGCCAGGCCGGTGATCCGGTTCCACTCCCCCGCAGCCACTGCCGACGCCGGCGTGAGCCAGGAGCCGCCCACGCAGGTCACGTTGGACAGCGCCAGAAACTCGCCCGCGTTGGCGGCCGACACGCCACCCGTGGGGCAGAACGTCACATCCCCGAAGGGGCCGACCCAGGCCTTGAGCATGGCGGTGCCGCCCGCCTGCATCGCCGGGAAGAACTTCAGCTGGCTGTAGCCCGCCTCTTGCGCCTGCAGGATCTCGCTGCCCGTGGCCACGCCCGGCAGCAGCGGCAGGCCCAGGTCGCGGCAAGCCTGGCCAATGGCCGATGTGAAGCCGGGGCTGACCGCGAAGCGGGCCCCGGCGTCGCGGGCAGCCTTGGCGTCTGCGGCGCTGCGTACTGTGCCCGCGCCAGCGACAGCCTCGGGCACCTGCCGGGCGATGGCCTCGATGCAGGCCAGGGCTGCGGACGTGCGCAGCGTCACCTCCAGCATGCGGATGCCGCCGGCTACCAGCGCACGGGCCAGGGGCACCGCCTGGGCCACATCCTCCAGCACGATCACCGGGATGACCGGCGCGTCGCGCATCACGTCCAACGCAGTCAGGGTGGCAGGCAACGCAGGCAGGCTCGGCGCAGGGGTCACAGCCATGTGCAGGCTCCTTCTTCGGCAGCGAGGGCGTTGCGCCGCATACCGGCAAACAGGTCACGCCCGAGGCCGACCTGGTTCGCGGCCTGCAGGCCTTGCGGCATGGCCGTGGTTGGTCGGGTCTGCCACTCGCTATCCGGCACAAGCGCCTGCAGCGTACCGGCCACGGCGTCCAGGCGTACGAGGTCGCCATCGCGCAGCTTCGCCAGCGGGCCGCCAGCCGCGGCCTCGGGTGAGACGTGGATCGCGGCGGGCACCTTGCCCGAGGCGCCGCTCATGCGGCCGTCGGTGACCAGCGCCACGCGCCAGCCGTCTGCCTGCAGCACCGCCAGCGGCGGCGTGAGCTTGTGCAGTTCGGGCATGCCGTTGGCGCGCGGGCCCTGCCAGCGCACCACGCACACCAGGCCGCCGGCGCCGTTCTCGCGGCAGGCCTTTTCGAGCTCGCCGGCGGCAAAGGCCTGCAACAGGGCCTCCTGACTGTCGAAGACGCGGGCTGGCGCCTCGATCACGTGACGGTCATCGGGGACGGCCGAGACCTTGATCACACTGCGCCCGAGGTTGCCCGTGAGCAGGCGGACCCCGCCGGTGGGGCTGAAAGGCTCGGTCACGGGACGCAGGACCTGTGTGTCGCCCGAAGGTCCGGTGACCTGCCAGCGCAGCGCGCCTTCGTGCAGCTGTGGCACCTGGGTGTATTCGCGCAGTCCGCCCGCGCGGACCGTGGCCACGTCGGGGTGCATGAGGCCGGCGTCCATCAGCTCCCGGATGATGAAGCCCGGTCCGCCGGCGTCCTGGAACTGGTTCACGTCGGCGGTGCCGTTGGGGTAGATACGCGCCAGCAGCGGCGCGACGGCCGACAGGCGAGCGAAGTCGTCCCAGTCGATGGTGATGCCAGCGGCACGGGCCACCGCCACCCAGTGAATCAGGTGGTTGGTGGAGCCGCCGGTGGCCAGCAGGGCCATCATGGCGTTGACGATGCAGCGCTCGTCGACCAGGCGACCGATCGGGGTGTAGCGGCGCCCGGGCAGGATGGCAGTCAGGGTACGCACCGCCTCCCGCGTCAGGTGCTCGCGCATCTGCGCATACGGGGGAATGAAGGCAGCACCGGGCACGTGCAGGCCCATGGCCTCCATCAGCATCTGGTTGCTGTTGGCGGTGCCATAGAAGGTGCAGGTGCCGGGACCGTGATAGGCCTTCTGCTCGGATTCCAGCAATTCAGCGCGGCCCACCTCGCCGCGGGCGGCGCGTTCGCGCACCTTCGCCTTCTCGGTGTTGGACAGGCCGCTGGCCATGGGACCGCCAGGCACGAAGACCGTCGGCAGATGCCCGAAGTGCAGCGCGCCGATCAGAAGGCCCGGCACGATCTTGTCGCAGATACCCAGCATGAGCGCCCCGTCGAACACGTCGTGCGACAGGGCCACCGCCGCGCCCTGCGCGATCACGTCGCGCGAGAACAGCGACAGCTCCATGCCCACCGTGCCCTGGGTCACACCGTCGCACATGGCCGGCACGCCACCGGCAACCTGGGCAGTGACGCCCTGACGGCGGGCCTCGTCCTTCAGGAGGGGCGGATAGCCGGCGTAAGGCGCATGCGCCGACAGCATGTCGTTGTAGGCGGTGACGATGGCCAGGTTGGGGGCGCGCTCGGTGACGACCTTGAACTTGTCGTCGGCGGGCAGGGCCGCAAAGGCGTGGGCCACGTTGGCACAGCCCATGCGGTCGGCGCCACGTTGTCGGCGTGCCATGTCGTCGAGCCGACGCAGGTAGTCACCGCGCGCGCCCTGGCTGCGTTCTCGGATGCGGTCGGTGACGGCGGCCACCACGGGATGTAGCGTCATGGGAAAACGGCCTGCAGAAGATGCGTGAAACCAGCCAAGCATGGTACCTGCAACACGCATGCGCTCCTCGGCGCGGTTACGAAGCGGTTACCACGGCGGCGACCCTGCCAGACCGTCCCGCCGCGCTTGCTACAGTCGCGGCCATGCACCCGCCGACCGCCGCCTGGCCCCAGCGCGATCCCGCGCCGATGCTGGCGCGCACCCTGAGCGAATGGGGCGGGCGACATGACCTCTGGCTTTTTGGTTACGGCTCCTTGATCTGGAATCCCGGCTTCGACTACGCCGAACGGCGCGAGGCCCGGGTACATGGCTGGCACCGCGCGCTCAAGATGTGGAGCCGGATCAACCGGGGCACGCCCGAGCAGCCCGGGCTGGTGCTGGGGTTGCTGTCAGGGGGTAGTTGCCGGGGGATGGCGTTCCGTGTGGCACGTGCGCAGGTCCCTCACGTGCTGGAAAGCCTCTGGGCGCGCGAAATGCCCACGGGGGTCTATGACCCGCGTTGGCTCGAATGCGAGACGCCGCGGGGCTCGGTGCAGGCGCTGGCCTTTACGCTGTCGCGCCGCAGCCCTCATCACACCGGCAACCTGGACGCGGCCGACTACCGGCGCATTTTCGCCGCGGCCTGTGGCCGCTACGGCACGACGCTGGAGTACACCGTCCGCACCTTCGATGCCCTGCGCGCGCTGGACATCCACGATCGGCACCTAGCGCGCCTGCTGCAATACGCCCCGGACCCGGCGGGCGATGCCGGGCCAGGCTGAAGCGCGCCAGCGCCGGTGCCACAATCCGAGACCATGAGCACCTCCCCGCAAGCCATCGCCGACCTGCGCAAAAGCTACGAGCGCGCCGAACTGAGCGAAGACGCGAGCCACGCCGACCCGCTGCGCCAGTTCGAGCAGTGGCTCAATGAGGCGATCGCCGCGCAGGTGCCCGAACCGAACGCGATGACGCTGGCCACCGTGGGCAGCAACCTGCGCCCCAGCACCCGGGTGGTGTTGATCAAGGGCTACGACGAGCGGGGCATCGTCTGGTACACCAATTACGAAAGCCGCAAGGGCCGCGAGCTGGCCGGCAACCCCTACGCTGCCCTCCAATTTCACTGGGTGGAGCTCGAGCGTGTGGCGCGTATCGAGGGCCGAGTGGAGAAGGTCAGCGACGAAGAGAGCGATGCCTACTTCCACAGCCGGCCGCTGGATTCGCGCATCGGGGCCTGGGCCAGCCCGCAAAGCGAGGTGATTGCCAGCCGCAGCGTGCTGGTGGCCAACGCGGCAAAGTACGGCGCGCAGTTCCTGCTGCAGCCGCCGCGGCCGCCGCACTGGGGCGGCTACCGCCTGGTGCCGGACCGGTGGGAGTTCTGGCAGGGACGCAGGAGCCGCCTGCATGACCGCCTGTGCTACACGCCCACGGCGGGTGGCTGGACCCGCGAGCGTCTGGCGCCTTGAGCCGCCGTGAGCCGCCTGGGGGCACAGCCCGGCGCGGCTGCGGCTAGCGCGAGGCAACTGGCGGCGCAGAGCGCCACCACCGCAAGAACGAATGAAAGTCACCGCGAAAACCCTGATGCAGCAGGGCCTCGTAGCGCAGCGAGCAGGTGGCGGCGGTGCCCCCGTCCAGGAAACCCGACTCGGCATCGGCATCACACTGGCGCACCAGCCGCTTCAGGCAGGTCTCGGAAAGCTGTTCCTGCGTGCGCAGGCCTGCTTCGCGGTCTGACCAGGGCGAGACGGCTGTCAGCTGCGGCGGACAAGACGCCAGCACCGGCGCACTCGTAGTGCCGCCGGCCAGCACCAGACCTGCAAGCCCCAGCCAGCCCGCGCCCCGGTACCGCAGGGTCAGACCTCGGTGAGCGGAAAAGAAGTTCGACATGGCACCCTCCCGTTCTGTGTTGTGCACGGGGTTATAGGGCGCAGGCGTGCCCGAGGCGAGGCACAAATACGCGTTTTTGCGGGAAAAGCCAGCAGCTGCAAGCCGCGGGCAGGCAGGCCGTCGGGTCAGTCGCGCGCGAGGGCGGCGAAGGTCTTGCGGAACTTGGCCACCTTGGGTGCGGCCACCGCCAGGCAGTAGCCCTGGGTGGGGTTGCGCTCGAAAAAGTCCTGGTGGTAGTCCTCGGCGGGCCAGTAAGGCCCCAGCGGCTGGACTTCGGTGACGATCGGCGCGCCCCCGTAGACCTTGTCCTGGCTCATTTCGCGTATCAGGTCGTCGGCCACCTGCTTCTGTTCGGGCGTGGTGTGGTAGATGCCGCTTCGGTACTGCGTGCCCACGTCATGACCCTGCGCATTGAGCTGGGTCGGGTCATGGACCACGAAAAAGATCTCCAGCAGCTGGCGGGTACTCACGATCGACGGGTCGTAGGTCAGTCGCACCACCTCGTTGTAGCCGGTGGTGCCGGTGCACACGTCCTGGTAGCTGGGACGACCGGTGTGGCCGTTGGCGTAGCCGGACTCCACGTCGGTGACACCGCGCACCTTCACGTACACCGCCTCGGTGCACCAGAAACAGCCACCGCCCAGGACCAGGGTCTGCAATTGGCTCATGGATCGTCCTCCTTCAATGAGGCGCTCACTGTAGCCGCGCGGGCCCGAACGCCGCGCCGGCTACCATCGCTGACCTATGCAATTCGGGGATTTCAAGGCCTTGTTCTCGCCCCTGGTGCTGCCGCCGGCGGGGCCGCTGCTGCTGGTGGTGGCGGGGCTGCTCGCGTGGGGCCTGTGGCCACGTGCGCGTCGCGTGGCGCTGGGCCTGGCGGCAACGGGCGCGGGGGTGCTGTGGCTGCTGTCCTGCCATGCGGTGGCGATCCGCCTGGCCAGCGGACTGCTGCCCCTGCCCGAGCCGGTCACGGCCGAGGCAATGCAGGCGGCCGGCGTGCAGGCGGTGGTGGTGCTGGGGGGCGGCGTGCTGGCCGAGGCGCCCGAATACGGCGCCCCGCAACCCGCCAACGCCACGCTGGCGCGTCTGCGCTACGGCATCCGGCTCGCGCGCGCCCAGGCGCTGCCCTTGGCCTTCGCGGGCGGTGTGGGCTGGGCCGGGCGCGGCACCGCCAGCGAGGCGCAGGCCGTGGTCCTGTCGGCGCGCGAGGACTTCGGCTTCGTACCGCGCTGGCTGGACGACCAGTCACGCGACACCCGCGAGAACGCGCAGAAGCTGGCCGACCAGATGCACCCGCAGGGCGTGCGGCGCATCGCCCTGGTGTCGGACGCCTGGCATCTGCCGCGTGCGGCATTGGAGTTTCGACGCGCGGGCTTCGAGGTGATGGCAGCCCCGACCCGCCTGCCCCTGCCCCAGGCACGCACCGCGCTGGAGTGGCTGCCCTCCACCGAAGGCCTGACCCTGTCGCGCCAGGTGCTGCGCGAGTGGCTGGGTCTGGGCGTGGCCCGTTTGTCCGGCGGCTGAGCGCGCAGGCGCCGTCGGGACGGCCGCGGCCCCGACCGCCGGGACACCTTTCTTGACCTGTCGGGTGGCTGACGCTACATTACTAACCAGTCAGTCATTAATCTCCACGCTTCCGAACCCGATGGAAACCCGGACCGAAGACAGCCAGGTCAAGCGCGAGCGCCGCAAGCAGGCCCGACCGGGCGAGCTGCTCGACGCGGCCCTGGCGCTGTTCGTCGAAAAGGGCTTTGCCGCGACCCGGGTGGAGGAGGTTGCGGCCCGCGCCGGGGTGTCCAAAGGCACGCTGTTCCTCTATTTCCAGAGCAAGGAAGAACTGTTCAAGGCGGTGGTGCACGAGAACCTGGCCGGCCGCTTCGTGGAATGGAACGAAGAGTTCGAGCGCTTTGAGGGCGACAGCGCCGACATGCTGCGCGCGTGCCTGACCGCCTGGTGGGAGCGGATCGGGGCGACACCAGCCTCAGGCATCACCAAGCTGATGATCAGCGAGGCGCAGAACTTCCCCGAGCTGGCGTCCTTCTACCAGCGCGAGGTGATGGAGCCCGGCAAGGCCCTGATCCGTCGCATCCTGCAACGCGGGGTGGACCGCGGGGAGTTCCGGGTGGACGACATGGACTACGCCATCTACAGCGTGATCGCGCCCATGATTTTTCTGATGATGAACAAGCATTCACTGGGCACCTGTGTGCCCGCCACCGAGCCCCTGGACCCACACCGGTTCGTCGAGATGCAGACCGGCATCCTCCTGCAGGGCCTGTGTCTGCGCACCGCCGGCCAAGGATCGTCGAAGGACACGCAGCGCCGAGCGAGGGGGCAGTCATGAGCAAGCGCATGATCGTGGGGATCGCGGTGGTGCTGGTGGCTGCCGCGGGTATCGGTCTGGCGATGCGCTTCGGCCAGGGCCGTGCCCCGACGCGGGCGCCCGCCGCCTCGGCCCCCGCGGAGGCGGTGGTGGAACTGGCCGCCAGCGACGTCACCCGCGCGCAGTCCACCGACCTCGAGCAGGGGCTGGCGATCACCGGAACACTGCGGGCCGTCAACACCGCGGTGGTGAAGGCACGCGTGGCCGGCGAGCTCCAGGGCCTGACCGTGCGCGAGGGCGACACGGTGCGCGCCGGGCAGGTGATCGCCTCGATCGACCCCACCGAGTACCGCGCCCGACTGCAGCAGGCGCGCGAACAGGCCGACGCAGCCAAGGCGCAGGTCGACATCGCGCGCCGGCAGTTTGACAACAACCAGGCCCTGGTGGACAAGGGCTTCATCTCGCGCACCGCGCTGGAGAGTTCGCAGAGCAGCCTTGCGGCCGCCGAGGCCACGCACAAGGCGGCGCTCGCGGCAGTGGACGTGGCCCGCAAGACGCTGGACGATTCATCGCTGCAGGCCCCGATCGCCGGGGTGGTGTCGCAGCGCCTGGCCCAGCCCGGCGAGCGACTGGGCGTGGACGCGCGGGTGGTCGAGATCGTCGACCCGAGCCGCCTGGAATTGGAGGCCACGCTGGCCGCCGCAGACTCGGTCCGGGTGCGCGCCGGTCAGTCGGCACGACTGATCGTGGAGGGCACGGCGCAGCCGGTGCTGGCCACCGTGGCGCGCATCAACCCCAGCGCGCAGGCCGCCAGCCGCGGCGTTCTGGTGTACCTGCAGCTGCCGCCCACCGCCGGCCTGCGCCAGGGGCTGTTCGCCCAGGGTGTGCTGGTGACCGAGCGGGTGCAGGCGCTGTCGGTGCCACTGCAGGCGGTGCGCACCGATCGGCCCGCACCCTACGTGCAGGTGGTCGAAGGCGATCGCGTGCGGCACAAGCCGGTGCAGACCGGCGCCCGGGCGGAAAGCGGCGGCCAGGTGCAGGTGGCCGTGAGCGGCGTCGAGGCCGGCGCGGCGGTGATCCTGGGTCATGTGGGCGCGCTGCGCGAAGGCACGCTGGTGAAATTCACCACCCCCGCCGCCCCGGCGCGCGCCACGCCCTGAGGCCTGCACCGCTATGTGGTTCACTCGTATCAGCCTGCGCAATCCTGTCCTGGCCACCATGGTCATGCTCGCGCTGGTGGTGCTGGGCCTGTTCTCGCTGCAGCGCCTGAAGGTCGATCAGTTCCCCAACATCGATTTCCCAGTGGTGGTGGTCACCACCGAATACCCCGGGGCTTCGCCCGAAGTGGTCGAGGTGGAGGTGTCGCGCAAGATCGAGGAGGGCGTCAACGCCATCGCCGGGATCAACGCCCTCTTCTCCCGCAGCTACGAGGGCCAGTCGGTCGTCATCATTGAATTCGGACTGCACGTGAACGGGCGCGCGGCGGCCGACGACGTGCGCGAGCGCATCGCGGCGGTACGCCCCACCCTGCGTACCGAGGTCAAGGAGCCGCGGGTGCTGCGCTTCGACCCGGGCAGCCGCTCGATCTGGTCGGTGGCGGTGCTGGCGGACCCGAGCCGCGGCACACCGATGACACCGGTGGAACTGACCAACTGGGCCGACCAGACCCTGAAAAAGCGGCTGGAGAACGTGCGCGGCGTGGGCTCGGTCACCCTGGTGGGCGGGACCCGGCGCGAGATCAACCTGTACCTGCAACCCGCCGCCCTGGAGGCCCTGGGGGTGACACCCGAGCAGGTGGTAGCCGCCGTGCGCGGCGAAAACCAGGCGCAGCCGGTGGGCACGGTGCGCGCAGCGGACCGCGAGCTGGTGGTGCAGATTGACGCGCGCCTGGAGCGCCCCGAGGACTTCGGACGGCTGATCGTGGCGCGCAAGAACGGTGTGCCGGTGCGGCTGGAGCAGGTCGCGCGCGTGGCCGACGGCGCGCAGGAGGTGGACAGCCTCGCCCTGTACAACGGTCAGCGCACACTGCTGCTCACGGTGCAGAAATCGCAGGACGAGAACACCATCCAGGTGATCGACGGCCTGAACGCCACCCTGCGTCAGATGAACGCGCAGCTGCCTCCCGGGGTGCGCCTGGAGCCGATCCTGGACGCCTCGCGCCCGATCCGCGTGTCCGTGGCCAACGTGCGCAGCACCCTGATCGAGGGCGCGGTGCTCACGGTGCTGATCGTCTTCCTGTTCCTGAACTCCTGGCGATCGACCGTCATCACCGGCCTGACGCTGCCGATCGCCCTGATCGGGACCTTCCTGTTCATGGACCTGTTCGGGTTCACCGTCAACATGGTGACGCTGATGGCCCTGTCGCTGTGCGTGGGACTGCTGATCGACGACGCCATCGTCGTGCGCGAGAACATCGTGCGGCACCTGCATATGGGCAAGAACTCCTTCCAGGCCGCGATGGACGGTACGCAGGAGATTGGCCTGGCGGTGCTGGCCACGACGCTGTCGATCGTAGCGGTGTTCCTGCCGATCGGATTCATGGGCGGCATCATCGGCAAGTTCTTCCACGAGTTCGGTCTGACCATCGTGGCGGCGGTGATGATCTCGATGTTCGTGAGCTTCACCCTGGACCCGATGCTGTCGGCGGTGTGGCACGACCCACAGGCGCACGGGGCTGCTGGCGCGCCTGGCGGTCGCGCCTCGCTGTATGACCGCAGCATCGGCCGGGTGACGGGCTGGTTTGACCGGGCCACCGAAGGCCTGTCCGGCGCCTACCAGCGTCTGCTGCGGTGGTCACTGGCGCACCGCCTGGCCACCGTGCTGTCGGCGGTCGGCATCTTCTTGGCGAGCGTGACGATGGTGCCCCTGCTCGGGACCGAGTTCGTGCCCAAGGCCGATTTCTCCGAAGTGACGGTGAACTACTACACCCCGATGGGGTCCTCCCTGGAACTGACCGAGGCCAAGGCGCGCCAGGTCGAGACGATCGTGCGCGAGTTCCCCGAGACCCGCTACACCCTCACCACCATCAATACCGGCAACGCCCAGGGCAAAAGCTACGCCAACCTGTACGTGCGACTGGTCGACCGCAAGGACCGTGCGCGCAGCGTGGACCAGATGGCGGCCATCCTGCGCGAACGCCTGCAACAGGTGCCCGGCATCACGGTCACGCACGCCGGCCTGCTGGACACCGTGGGTGGCAACAAGCAAGTGGAGCTGTCGCTGATCGGCCCCGACCTCAAGGAACTGGAGCGGCTCTCTCAGCTGATGCTGGACCGCGTGCGCCCGATCCCCGGTCTGGTCGACCTGGACTCCAGCGTCAAGCCGAACAAGCCGGTGGTGGACATCGCGGTACGCCGCGAGGCGGCCAGCGACCTGGGCCTGTCGGTGGCCCAGATCGCCGCGCCCCTGCGTACCCTGGTGGCCGGCCAGACCGTGGGCAACTGGCGCGCCGGTGACGGCCAGACCTACGACGTGAACGTGCGCCTCGCGCCCGAGGCTCGACACGTGGCGCAGCAGCTGGAGCGCCTGTCTTTCACCACCGGGACCCAGGCCGACGGCGCGCCGCGCGTGGTGCGACTGACACAGGTGGCCCAGGTGGTCGAGACCACCGGCCCCAACCAGATCAACCGCCGCGATCTCGCCCGTGAGGTCGCGATCAGCGCCAACGTGTACGGGCGCTCGGCCGGCGAGGTTTCCGCCGACGTGCGCAAGGCCCTGGAGGGTATCGCCCTGCCCCCGGGCTACCGCTGGCAGTTCAGCGGCTCGGTCAAGAACATGCGGGAGTCCTTCGCTTACGCGATGTCGGCGCTGGCGTTGGCGGTGATCTTCATCTACATGATCCTGGCCAGCCAGTTCAGGAGCTTCCTGCAGCCGCTGGCCCTCATGACCTCGCTGCCGCTGACCCTGATCGGCGTGGTGCTGGCCCTGATGGCGTTCCGGTCGACGCTGTCGATGTTCTCGGTGATCGGCGTGGTGATGCTGATGGGGCTGGTGACCAAGAATGCCATTTTGCTGGTGGACTTCGCGATCCGCGCCCGCCAGGAGGGGACCGACGATCAGGGCCGGCGCGTGCCCGGGCTGCCGCGTGCCGAGGCCCTGCTGCTGGCGGCCAGGGTCCGCCTTCGCCCCATCCTGATGACCACCCTGGCGATGATCTTCGGCATGGTACCCCTGGCCTTCGCCCTGAGCGAGGGCTCGGAGCAGCGCGCCCCCATGGGCCAGGCCGTGATCGGCGGGGTGATCACCTCGTCGCTGCTGACGCTGGTGGTCGTGCCGGTGGTCTATTGCTACCTGGACGATCTGGCCGCCTGGGCGCGGCGCAAGTGGGGGGGC
Source organism: uncultured Ramlibacter sp. (assembly GCA_964620375.1). Lineage (GTDB taxonomy): Bacteria > Pseudomonadota > Gammaproteobacteria > Burkholderiales > Burkholderiaceae_C > Ramlibacter. Next base: position 24,012 of record CAZUKC010000001.1, read on the forward strand.
GCCCCCGCTGCCTAAAATGGGTGGTTTGACCCGCTCCATGCCGTTTTGACGTGACCCCGAGTAAAGCCATGCACCAGCCTGTGTCCATCGAGAAAGCCCGCTTCAACATGATCGAACAGCAGATCCGCCCCTGGGACGTGCTCGACCCCCAGGTGCTGGAACTGCTGTCGGTGCTGCACCGGGAGGATTTCGTCCCCGAGGCCCACAAGGCCCTGGCCTTTGTCGACATGGAGATCCCGCTGGCCGGCAGCGCCCAGGAAGCCCTGGCCAGCGGCCGCTGCATGCTCGCCCCCAAGGTCGAGGCGCGCATGCTGCAGGAAGTCAGCCCCCAGCCCCACGAGAAGGTGCTCGAGATCGGCGCCGGCAGCGGCTACATGGCCGCCCTGCTCGCGGCCCGTGCCGGTTCGGTGGTGACGATGGAGATCGATCCCTCGCTGGCGCGCATGGCCCGCGAGAATCTGGCCCATGCGGGCGTGGCCAACGTGCAGGTGCGCGAGGGCGATGGCGCGCAAGGCCTGCCGGGCGAGGGACCCTTTGACGTGATCGTGCTCAGTGGCTCGGTCGCGGAAGTGCCGCAGGTGCTGCTGGCGCAGCTGAAGGTGGGTGGGCGCCTGGCGGCGATCGTGGGCGCCGACCCCGTGATGCGCGCAACCGTCGTGACCCGCACCGGCGAGACCACCTACACCACCGCGCAGCGTTGGGATACGCTGGCGCCGCGCCTGCGCCATTTCCCCGAGCCCTCGCGCTTCGCGTTCTGACTGGCCTTCGCCCCCGACCACCCCATGATTGACCAGATCCGTCCTTCGCAACTGTCCGACTGGCTGCAGCGTCATGCGGCCGAACAGCCGGTGGTGCTGGACGTGCGCGAGCCCATGGAGTTGGCGGTCGCCCGCGTGCAGCCCGAGGGGTTTGAGCTGCTGCACATCCCGATGTATGAGATTCCCGCACGCCTGGCAGAACTTGACCCCGGGCGTCCCCTGGCCTGCCTGTGCCACCATGGCATGCGCAGCCAGCAGGTGGCAATGTTCCTGGCGCGCCAGGGTTTCGAGCAGGTGGTGAACATCGCCGGCGGAATCGATGCCTGGTCGATCGAGCGAGACACCCGTGTGCCACAGTATTAAAAGCAGAACCGGAAGAACCCCGAGCCAGGGACGGAAGTAGAAGGACGGACCATGAAATCGTTGCTGCGCCCCACCATGCGCCTGCTGCCCCTGTCGCTCGCGATGGCCTTCGCCGCCGCGCCGGTGCGGGCCCAGAGTCTGCTCGACCTCTATCAGGCGGCGCAGGGCCATGACGCCGCCTACCAGTCGGCACGTGCGCAGTACGAAGCCGCACGACACCGGGCCGAACAGGCGCGCGCCGGCCTGCTGCCGTCGGCAGCCCTGTCGGCCTCACGCAGCGAGACGCAGCAGGACACCCGAACCACTACCAGCACCAGCCAGCGCGAGTTCGGCACCGGCAGCGCCTCGGTGTCGGTGACCCAGCCCCTGTACCGGCCCGCCAACCAGGCCGCCTTCGAGCAGGGCCGGCGCCAGGCCGAGGCGGCGCAGGCGCAGCTGACAGCGGCCAGCCAGGACCTGATCATCCGCGTGAGCCAGGCCTACTTTGACGTGCTGTCCGCGCAGGACACCCTGGCCTTCGTGCAGGCGCAGAAAGCCGCCGTGAGCGAACAGCTCGCCTCCGCGCGCCGCAACTTCGAGGTCGGCACGGCCACGATCACCGACACGCGCGAGGCGCAGGCCCGCTTCGACCTGGTCCAGGCCCAGGAAATCGCCGCCGAGAACGACCTGCGGGTGCGCAAGCTGGCCCTGGACACGGTGACCGGCCGCACCGACGCCAAGCCCCTACCCCTGGCCACGCCCCTGGCCCTGCCGGCGCCCGAACCGTCCGACGTGAACGCATGGGTGCAGCAGGCCGAAGAGACCAGTCCCTCGATCCGGCAGGCCCGCCTGGGCCTGGAGGTCGCGCGCCTGGAAACTGACCGGGCCAAGGCTGGCCACCTGCCGACGCTGGACCTGAGCGCCAGCCGCGGCTATGGCCGTAACCTGGGCGGCACTGCCCTGTCCTCCACCGATTCGCGCACCCTGTCCACGCAGGTGGGCGTGAGCCTGAGCGTGCCGCTGTTTGCCGGCTTCGCAACCCAGAACCGCATCCGCGAGACCCTGTCTCTGGAAGACAAGGCACAGGCCGACCTGGAGAACGCGCGCCGCACGGTGGCCCAGGCTACCCGCACCGCCTACTTCGGACTCGTCTCAGGCGCGGGCCAGGTGCGCGCGCTCGAAGCCGCCGAGGCTTCCAGCCAGAGCGCGCTGGACGCCAACCGACTGGGCTACCAGGTGGGCGTTCGCATCAACATCGACGTGCTCAACGCACAGAGCCAGTTGTTCCAGACCAAACGCGACCTGGCGGTGGCCCGCTACAACGTGCTGCTCGGACAGCTGAAGCTGCGGCAGGCCAACGGATCGCTCAAGCCCGAAGACGTCGGGCGGATCAACGGGCTGCTGGCGCGTCCCTGAAGGCCTGCGCCATCAGGGCGAAGAGCGCCTGCGCGGTCCGGTCTGCCGCCCCCCCGTGCGCCTGCGCGAAACGCTGCGCCGCCTGCGCCATCGCATCACGCCGCGATGGTTGCATCACCAGGGCCACGGCCTGTTCGATGCCCTCGGATATCCCCCCCACCCGAAGCGCCGCGCCCTCGGCCTGCGCCTGCTCGCTGGCCCGCGCGAAGTTGAAGGTGTGCGGGCCCATGACGACCGGGCAAGCACAGGCGGCCGCCTCGATCAGGTTCTGCCCGCCCAGCGGCGCAAAGCTGCCCCCGAGCAGGGCGACGTCCGACAGGGCGTAGTACAGCGGCATCTCGCCCAGCGTGTCCCCCAGCCAGAGATCGGCCTGCAGCGCGTGATCGTCGGGTCCGGCCAGGCCCCAGGTGCTGCGCCGAGACACCGACAGGCCGGCCTGGGCCGCCAGGGCTGCCACTGCGTCAAAACGCTGCGGATGGCGCGGCACCAGCAGCCAGCGCAGGCCCTGGCCACGGCGTGCAACGGCCTCGCGCAGGAACTCGTCCTCCTCGCCCTCACGCGAGCTGGCGAACATGAGTACCGCGCTGCCGCAACGGGCATGCCACTGTCGGCCCTTGGCCAGCAGCGCCGGGTCGGGGTCGGCATCGAACTTGAGGTTGCCCATGACCGCGCTCACGCGGGCGCCAGCCGCGGTCAGGCGCTGTGCGTCGTCCTCGGTCTGGGCCCAGACGGCGGCCAGCGAGGCATAGGCGGGCTGCGCCAGCACGCGCAGTCGCATGGCCTGCCGCAGAGACTTGTCCGACAGCCTTGCATTGGCCAGTGCCAGGGGTACGCCGCGCTTCGCACACGCAGCCGCGAGGTTGGGCCAGACCTCGGTCTCCATGAGGACACCGGCGCAGGGCTGGAAGTGATCGAGAAAGCGCGTCACCGCGCCCGGCGCGTCCCAGGGCAGCCAGGCCTGACGGTCACCCGGCTGCAGCAGCCGAACGCCCTCGTCGCGGCCGGTGGCGGTGCCGTGCGTGAGCAATATCCGCAGTGACGGGTCGCGCGCGCGCAGAGCCTGCATCAGGATGGCAGCCGCACGGGTCTCGCCCAGGGAGACCGCGTGGATCCAGAGGGCGCCGGGCACTGCGGGCGTGTCGTAGTGTCCGAAACGTTCGTCGATGGCCTGCAGGTAGCCGGGCTCCTGTTGTCCGCGCCGACGCAGCTTGGCGAGCAGCAGGGGCTGGGCCGCAAGCAGCGCCAGGCTGTAGAGAGAACGCGCCAGCCCCGTCAATGCGCCGCCTCGGTGAAGGACGCGTCGGGTTTGACACTGCGAAGCAGGGCCAGCATCTCGCCCTCAATGCGGTGCAGGGCTTCGGGGGTGTGACCCTCGAAGCGCAGCACCAGCACGGGGGTGGTGTTGGAGGCGCGGATCAGGCCGAAGCCGTCGGGCCAGTCCACCCGCACACCGTCGATCGTGGAGACCTCGGCTGGCGCGGCAAAGCGCGCGCTGGCGACCAGTCGATCGACCAGGACGTGCGGCTCGCCCTCGGCGCAGCGCACATTGAGCTCGGGTGTGGAATAGCTGGTGGGCAGGGCCTCCAGAACGGCGCCGGGATCCGCACTGCGCGAGAGGATCTCGAGCAGACGCGCCGCGGCATAGGTACCGTCGTCAAACCCGTACCAGCGCTCCTTGAAGAAGATGTGGCCGCTCATCTCGCCGCCCAGGGGGGAGTCGACCTCTTTCATGCGGGCCTTGATCAGGGAGTGGCCGGTCTTGAACATCATCGGCACACCGCCCGCCTCGCGAATGGCAGGCGCCAGGCGCTGCGAGCACTTGACGTCAAAGACGATGGTGCCACCCGGCACGCGCGAGAGCACGTCGCGGGCGAACAGCATCATCTGGCGGTCGGGGTAGATGGTGTGACCTGCGGGGGTGACGATGCCCAGGCGGTCGCCGTCGCCGTCGAAGGCCAGGCCCAGTTCGGCGCCGGTGGATTGCAGGGCGGCGATGAGATCGCGCAGGTTCTCGGGTTTGCTCGGGTCGGGGTGGTGGTGGGGGAAGTTGCCGTCCACCTCGGAATAGAGCTCGGTGACCTCGCAGCCCAGCGCACGCAGGATGGCGGGGGCCGAGGCGCCGGCCACGCCGTTACCGCAGTCGACGACGACGCGCATCGGGCGCGCGAGCTTCACGTCCGCGGTGATACGGTCCCGATACGGCATCAACACGTTGACGTTGCGCACGCGCCCCGGTGTGGCCGCGGGTGTGGTCCCCTCCTGCATCGCGCGGCGCAGGGCCTGGATCTCCTCGCCGTGGATGGCGCGGCCGGCCAGGACCATCTTGAAGCCGTTGTAGTCGCGCGGATTGTGGCTGCCCGTGACCTGGATGCCGCTGGTGCACAGGGTGCTGGCGGCGAAGTACAGCATGGGGGTGGTGGCCAGGCCGATATCGATCACGTCGACACCGCTGGCCAGCAGGCCGCGCACCAGGGCCGCGCCGAGGGACGGGCCGCTCAGGCGTCCGTCTCGGCCCACGGCCACGGTGCGCTCACCCGCGCGCAGGGCCGCGGCGCCGAAGGCCAGGCCCAGGGCCTGGGCCACGTCCTCGTTCAGGGTGGACGGCACGATGCCGCGGATGTCGTAGGCCTTGAAGATGGAGGGGGAGAGGTTCATGGGCGTTCAGAGAATCTGCAGGCCGCGCGCCGGGGCGGGCCAAGCGCACGGGCCACGCGCATTGTGGCAGGGACGCGGCGGACCCGCGCCGGGTGGAAACAGGCGGTCACCCAGCCAGCCGTGCGTATGATCCGCCCATGCCCACCCCACGCTCTACGCGAACGCTGGTCGCCGCCACGCACGACAGCCCCCTGGGCCCGCTCCTGCTGGCGGCCAGTGCGCAGGGGCTGGCGGGGCTATGGTTCAAGGGACAACGCCACTGGCCGCAAGGCGCAGAGGCTTGGCCCGGACAGCCCGCGCACCCGGTGCTGGCGCAGGCGCGCCGCCAGCTGGACGATTACTTCGCGGGCCGGCGTACTGCCTTCGAACTGCCGCTGGACCTGGACGGGGGCACCGATTTTCAGGGCCGGGTGTGGCGGGCGCTGCGCGCCATTCCCGCGGGCCTGACGGAAAGCTATGGCGCGCTAGCCACCCGTATCGGGGCACCGCGCGCGGTGCGTGCCGTGGGCGCTGCGGTGGGGCGCAACCCCCTGAGCATCGTCATTCCCTGCCACCGGGTGGTGGGCGCCGCCGGCGACCTCACCGGCTATGCGGGCGGACTGGCGCGCAAGACCTCGCTGCTGCGGCTGGAAGGCGCGCTGGCCTGAACGCTGCATGCCGCTGAAGGACGCGATCGACTTTCTGGTCCTGACCGCCATCTGGGGCGCGTCGTTCCTGTTCATGCAGCAGGCGGTGCCGGAGATGGGCGTGATGGCTACCGCCGCCCTGCGCGTGCTGATCGCCGCGCTGTTCCTGCTGCCCCTGGTGGCGCGCCGCGGCCTGATGGGGCAACTGCGCCAGCACTGGCGCGCCACGTTCCTGGTGGGCGTGTTCAATTCGGGCATCCCCTTCGCGCTGTACGCCTTCGCGGTGCAGCAGCTGGATACGGGCCTGACCTCCATCCTGAATGCGACGACGCCGATGTTCGGCGCCATCGTGGCCTGGATCTGGCTGAGGGACCGACCCACGGGGTCGCGCGTGGCGGGACTGGTGATCGGGTTCGTGGGCGTAGCGCTGCTGGCGGGCGGCGGTGCGGGCATCCGCGTGGGGGCCGACGCCTCGCTGGCGGCCTGGTCGGTCACCGCTTGCCTGGCCGCGTGCCTGTGCTATGGCATTGCGGCCAGCTTCACCAAACGTCACCTGGGTGGCATCCCCTCGCTGGTGACAGCCACCGGCAGCCAGATCGGCGCGACCCTGGCCCTGGCCCTGCCCGCGTGGTGGGACCGGCCTGCGCAGATGCCGGGCCCACAGGCCTGGGTGGCGATCACGGTGCTGGGCGTTGCTTGTAGCGGCGTGGCCTACGTCCTGTATTTCCGGCTGATCGAACGTTCCGGCACGGCGCGCGCGCTGGCGGTGACCTTCGTGATCCCGCTGGCGGCCATGAGCTATGGCGTTGTCTTCCTGTCCGAGGCGCTGACCGCGTGGATGGTGGGCTGCGGCGCCGTGATCCTTCTGGGCACCGCCCTGGCGACCGGGGCGTTGTCGCTGCCGTCGCAGGCACAGGACAAGCCCGCGCGCTAAACCCGCCACTCCTGGCCTGAAGGAGCCATCGCCCGTCGGCGTTCTCCGACGCCCAAGCTCGAGCGCCACTTCGAGAATCCGCCCTGACTTCACTGCCAGGAGGATGTAGGCCATGCACGCTCGACTTGCCGCGACACTGATCTGCCTGTGCGCAAGTGCGATGCCGGCACTGGCAGCCGGCGCGCCGCCCGACCCCCGGGACCCAGCGCCGGCGCGCACCGCGCCGACCCCCGCGCGTGAAACCCGCGAGACACGTGACACGCGCGCGCCACGCGATGCACGCGAGCGGCCTGACCCGAACCTGCGGCTCGCCGCGCAGCCCGCCGCCGACCCGCAGCCACCGCGGCAAGCCCCACCCCCGCCTGGCGATGCCGCGCCCCCCGAACGGGGCCTGCTTCTGGCGGGGATCGCGCTGATGGTGGGTATTGCCCTGCGCCGTCTGGGTTCGGGAGCGCCATGAGCGAGCGGGCCGCCCTGTCCGCCCGCGTACGCCGCGCCGCGACCTGGAGCGCGCTGACAACTGCGGCGCGCTTCGCGTTGCAACTGGGCGCGCAGGTCACGCTGGCGCGCCTGCTCGGTCCCGGACCCTACGGCCTCTACGGCATCGGCATCGCGGTGCTGACCTTCGCCACCTTCCTGGCCGGCACCGGCTTCAGCTACAGCTTGCTGCTGCAGGCGCAGGTCGGCGCCGCGGACATCCGGTTCGCGTTTACCTGGCAGCTGCTGGCGGGCATGGTCTGCGCGCTGGCCATGCTGCTGCTGGCGCCGGTGCTGGCAGGCTGGCTGCGCGAGCCGGGCGTGACTCGCGTGGTGTACTGGCTGGCGCTGGCCTGCGTGCTGACCGCCGCCAGCGGCACGGCACTGTGCCTGCTACAGCGCGCACTGGATTTCCGCGCCCTCGGGCTGATCCAGCTGGGTGCCTATGCCATCGGCTACCTCGGTGCTGGCGTGCCGCTGGCACTGGCCGGCTGGGGCGCCAGCGCGCTGGCCGTGGCGTGCGTGGTGCAGGCCGCGGTGGTGCTGATCGCCTGCGCATGGCGTCAGCCGCATCCGGTGCGCCCGTTGCTGCGGCCAGCCGCCAGCAGCCAGGCGCTGGGCACGGGCCGCACGGTTTTTCTCACCAACCTGGTGAACTGGCTCCTGGGCAATCTGGACCGGCTGGTGATCGCCCGCGTGCTGCACGTGCACGCGGTCGGCCTGTACACGCTGGCATGGAACCTGGCGCAGATTCCGGTCACGCTGCTGGTGGGCGCACTGCAGCCCACCTTCCTCTCGGCGGGCGCGCAGCTCGCCGGCGAGCGGCCCCGTCTGGCGCAGGCTTGGCTGCGGGTACTGGCCTGCGTGCTCGTGCTGGTGCTGCCGGCGGCGGTCTCGCTGGCCCTGGTGGCACCGGACCTGGTGACGGTGATGTACGGGCCGCGCTGGGAAGCCGCAGCGCCTGTGCTGGCGATCCTGTTCCTGTGCCTGCCGGCCTGGGCCGCCTGGGGGGTGTCCACGCCGGTGCTGTGGAATACCGGACGCGCCGGCCAAGAGGCCGGCCTGCAGTGGCCGCTGCTGATGCTCGCAGTGCCGGCCTGGTGGCTGCTGGCGCCCGCGGGGTTGACGGTGGCCGCGGCGGTGTCGCTGCTGGCCATCCACACGCGGGCGCTGCTGATCGTCGGCGCCTGCCTGCGCGCGCTGAACCTGCCCGCACGCCGCCTGCTGCCGCTGCTGGCCCGCGGCGTCGGGCTCGCGATGGCCTGTGCACTGGCCACCTGGGGCGGGCAGATCGGGGCACGATGGGCCGCAGACCTGATGCAGTGGCCCCCGTTCTGGCAGGCCGCCTCCTCGCTGGGGGTTGGCAGTGCCGCCGGCCTAGGCGCGGGGCTGCTGGTGGCCTGGACCCTGCCGAGCCTGTTGGGGGAAGACGCGCGCGAACTCCTGGCGCGGGTCTTGCCGCTGGGACTGACGACCCGGCCGGCGCGGCCCGCCACGGCGGCGGGGGACGCATGAAGACGCCCACCACCGGTCTGCTGCACTGGGCCTTTCCGGCCATGCTGCTGGTGGGCGCGGTGCACGTGGCCACTGGCGGGCGTGACCTCACGCAGAGTTTTGCGGATCTGCAAGTCCTGGCCGAGCCCATGCAGTGGCCCGCGGCGGTGTGGCTGCAGCGCGCGGTGTCGCTGCTGCTGCTGGTCGCCGCGCTGGAGCAGGTCACCCACCATGTGGCCCTGCAGCACCGCACGCCCTCGCCGGCGCTACTCGCAGGCTTCCTCGTCTTCTGGGCGGGCACCATCGGTGCACCGGCTCTGTTCGGCGCCCATCCCAGGATCAGCCACGAGCTGCTGTACGCGCTGGCCATGGGCACGGCCTCGTGCCTGGTGAGTCCTGCCGAGCGCGAGCGCATCCTGAACGCAGCGCGCGATGCGCTCCTGGTGCTGATGCTGGCCGGTCTGGCCGCCATCGCCGTGCGGCCGACCCTGGTGCTGGACCCCAGCTACGACGCGGGCCTGCTGGGGGACCTGCCCCGTTTTGCGGGCCTGACCGCGCACCCGGTGACGCAGGGGTCGCTGGCGCAGATCGCGACCCTGCTGCTGTGGGCCTTTCCCTACCCGCGACGCGGGGTGAACCGCGCGGCGTGGGCAGTGACCTTGGCGGTGTTGCTGCTGGCGCAGTCCAAGGCGGCCTGGATCGCCTTCGCGTCCTGCCTTGCCGTCATGGCCGCCATCCGGCATGGCCCTGCGCTGTGGCGGCGTATGGGTGACCCGCGCAGCAGCGCGCTGGGTCTTGCGGTGCTGGGCGCCTTCAGCCTGATGGTCGTGGTGATAGCCGCGGGCCTGGTCCTGGGCGATGCGGCCGGCCAGCTGGGCCTGTTTCTGGCAAGTCCCGAGGGCGCGCAACTGGCGACGATGACAGGGCGCGACCGCATCTGGGTGATCGCCGCTCAGGAATGGCACAACCACCCCGTCTTCGGCTACGGACTGTCACTGTGGGATCCGCTCTATCGCGCGCAGATCAACCTGCCCCATGCGACCCACGCGCATAACCAGTTCATGGACGACGCAGCGCGCGCGGGCAGCGTCGGGGCTGCGGCCCTGGTGGCGTATGCGCTGGTGCTGGCGGTGCTGTCGGTGCGGCACGCCCGGGCGACTGCCGGCCTGTCCCTCGCGCTGTTCCTGTCGCTGATGCTGCGCGCGGTCAGCGAGGTTCCCCTGACCCTCTTGGGCTATGGCAGCGAACTGTTCGTGCATCTGGTGCTGCTGGTGACGCTGGCAGGCGCAGCGGCCCAGGAGCCGGCACCGGCCTCGCATGCCGCGACGCTGCGCTACGGAGTCGTGCGATGACCCTGCGGTTTTCCGTCGTCATTCCCCTGTACAACAAGGCCCGCTTCATCGCGGCGACCGTGGCCTCGGCCCTGAACCAGACCCTGTCACCCCTGGAGGTGATCGTGATCGACGACGGCTCCAGCGACGGCAGCCTGCGGTCGCTGGCGGGGCTGCAGGACGATCGGCTGCGGCTGGTCCGCCAGACCAACGCCGGCGTGTCGGCGGCCCGCAACCGCGGCATCGACCTGGCCCGCGGCGACTGGGTGGCGCTGCTCGATGCGGATGACGCCTACCACCCGCAGTTCCTGCAGGCACTGGCACGCGCACACCATCTGTGCCCCGAGGCCGACATGCTGGGAACTCGCTTTCGCATCGTGCGCGAGCCCACCGGGCGGTCCATGCACCCCTGGCCTGTGCCCCAGGGCTTCTGCGAAGTCGAGCTGATCGAGGACCTGCGCCTGCGCTGGATGAAGAATGCGCCCCTGTGCAGCAGCAGCGTGGCGATCCGCGCCGAGCGCCTGCGTGGGATGAAACCCCGCTTTGTCGAGGGCGAGTCCTGGGGCGAAGACCTGGACATGTGGTTTCGCATCGCCGACCAGACCCCGGTGGCCCTGGTCAACGCGCCTTACGCCACGGTGCGCACCGACGTGCCGGGCAGCCTCACCGCCAGCTACCGCCGCCGCTTCGCGCCTTACCTCGCACGCATGCAGGCGCAGGCCCTGGACGGAACGCTGGCGGCAAATCGTCGCGACTCGGCGCTGTGGTTCGTCGCGCAACAGCAGGTCACCCTGGCACGCGAGGCCTTGGTCGCCGGCGAGCGGGTGCTGGCCCTGTCCTGGCTGATGCAGGCGCGCCGGGGCGCCCGCAGCCGCCGCTGGCAGATCACGCTGGCGATGGCCCTGTTCATGCCGGTGCGACTGGCCGACCGCTGGCAACGCTGGCGCCTGCGCAGCTCGGAGGCGTACGCGCGGGAGGCTTGGCGGTGAAGACGGCACAGGGCCCCGGGTCACGTCCCGCGGGCTGTACGGTCTCGGTGATCATCAAGGCACTGAACGAGCAGGCGCACATCGCGGCCGCCATCGAGAGCGCGCTGGCGGCCGTGACCGGCCTGGACGGCGAGGTCATCCTGGCGGACTCGGGCTCCACCGACAGGACCCTGGCGATCGCCGGCGACTACCCGATCCGGATCGTGCAGCTGCTGGACGCGCGCGAGCGCAGCTGCGGCATCGGACCGCAACTGGGTTTCCAGCACTCGCAGGGCGAGTACCTGTACCTGATGGACGGCGACATGCAGCTGCAGGCCGGCTTCCTGCCGCGGGCCTTGAGCTTTCTCGCGCAACATCCCGAGGTGGCTGGCGTGGGGGGCCGGCTGATCGAGCGTAACCAGAGCAGCCTGGAGTACCGAGAGCGCCTGCATCGCATGACATACGAGGAGCCGCATCGTGTGCCCGGCGCGGTTGATCGCCTGGACGGGGGTGCGCTGTACCGGCGACGCGCCATCGCCCAGGTGGGCTACCTGTCCGATCGCAACCTGCACAGTTACGAGGAGTTCGACCTCGCCGCCCGCCTGCGCGCACGCGGCTGGAAGCTGTGGCGGCTGCCGGTGGATGCGGTCAGCCACCACGGGCACACCACGCCCGCGCTGCGGCTGCTGTGGCGACGCTGGCAGACCGGCTACGCCTGCGGCAGCGGGGAGCTGCTGCGGGCGGCCCTGGGGCGCCCCTGGGGGCGACTGGTGCTGCGTGACCTGCACGAACTGCGTCTGTACGGCGCGGTGCTGGCGGGCTGGATCATGCTGGCGGTGGCGCTGCTCTCGCCCCTGACCTGGACACAGCGCGCCGCGCTGGTCGCGAGCCTGCTGCTGCTGCCGCTGGCGGGGATGACGGTGCGCAAGCGCTCCCTGACCCGCGCCGTGTACGCGGTGCTGTCCTGGAACGTGCAGGCCGCAGGCCTGGTGCGTGGATTCGCACGCGGGCGCCGGCCACCCCAGCGCACCATCGCCAGTCGCGTCCTGCGCGAGCCGCACGAAGACCTGCGGTGCGACCCAGGCGTGCGCGCGGACGTCGCCGCCCCCACACGGCCCAACCCTCCATCAGCGCAAGCCACCTAAGCGGAGCCGACCATGACACCCACCCCGGCGCACGCGCGCCGCTACATCTACATCGCCTGCCCCTGGACGCCGGTGGGCGGGGGCATGTTCAAAGTCGCTGACTACCTGATCCAGTCGCAAGCCGCCGGCGGCGACGCGCCGTCCCACGGCGCACAGCTGCGGCCGCTGGACACCCGAGGCGCACGCGGCGCTGCCTGGTCGCTCGGGATCCTCGCGCTGGCACTGGGTCGCCTGGTGCGGGGGCGGTTGGACGGGCGTTTGGCCGGCGTGCACGTGAACATGGCCGAGCGCCTGAGCCTGGTGCGCAAGAGCGTGGTGGTGGCCACCTGCCACGCCCTGGGCGTGCCGGTCACGCTGCACCTGCACGCGGCGCAACTGCATCGGGCCTGGCCGTCCCTGCCGGCGCCGGGGCGCGCGCTGGTGCGATGGGTCTTTTCCCTGCCCGCCTGCTGCATCGTGCTCGGACGCGCGTCCGCGGAGTTCGTGCACCGCGAGCTGCAGGTGCCGACGCGTCGTATTGAAGTCGTGATCAACGGCGTGCCCGAGCCGACCCATCGCGCGCCGCCCGCGCGCGAGGCGGATGGCGATCCCTTGCGGCTGCTGTTCGTGGGGAACCTGTCAGCGCGCAAGGGTGTGCCCGAGCTGCTGCGGGCCCTGGCCCTGGCACCGCTGGCACAGCTGCCCCTGCAGCTGACCCTGGCCGGCGGAGGCGAACTGCAGGCGTTTCGTGCCATGGCCACCGCCATGGGGCTGGGCGAGCGGGTGCGCTTTGAGGGCTGGGCGCACCAGACCCGGGTGGCGCAGCTGATGTCCGAATCCGACCTGCTGGTGCTGCCCTCGCACGACGAGGGCCTGCCGCTGGTGATCCTGGAGGCCCTGGCCTGCGGAGTGCCGGTGGTGTGCACCGCGGTGGGTGAAATCCCGCATGTTCTGCGCGACCGGGTGCACGCGCGCTTCGTCGTCCCAGGTGATGTGAATGGCCTGGCACGCACCCTGGCCAGCCTGCTGGCAGACCGCGCCCAGCGCGAGGCCCTGGCGCAGCAGGGGCGGTCTCTGTACGAGGCCGCCTTCTCGCTGCCGCGCTTCTTCGACCAGATCGCCGCCCTGCACGCGCGGCACTTCGGGATCGCGGGCTGTCGCGAGCCGCACACCACGGCCTCTCGTGCGTGGGATGTCCGCCAGGAGACCCCCGCATGATCGAGGACGCCAACGCAGTGCCACGCCACACCGTGCTGCGGGCCGACGTGTGCGTGGTGGGCGCGGGCCCCGCCGGCATCGCGCTGACCCTGGCGCTGGGCGAGCGCGGCCTGCAGGTACTGCTGCTGGAGGCGGGCCGCCAGCCGCATGACGCCGCAGCGCAGGCGCTGTACGCGGGCGACCTGGCCAACGACCTGCACAGCCCGCCGCACCGTTACCGCCGGCGCGGCCTGGGCGGGTCCAGCGCGATTTGGGGCGGCCGCTGCATGCCGATGGACCCGATCGACTTCGAGCCGCGGCCCTGGGTGCCCTGGAGCGGCTGGCCCCTGGCCTACGAGACGCTGCAGCCCTATTACGCCGCGGCCAACGCGCTGGCCGAGGCCGGACGCTACGCCTACGACGCGCGTGAGGCCCTACCCGGCGCACCGCCCCTGATACGTGGCTGGCACAGCGACATCGTGAACACCGAGGGCCTGGAGCGCTTCTCCTGTCCCACCGACTTCGGCCGCCGCTACGCGCGGCGCCTGCGTGCCTCGCGCGTGATCCAGGTGCTGCGTGGCGCGGTGTGCACCGGCATCCGTCTGCAGAACGACGCCCCCACCGACCGGCCCGTGCCAGTGCGGGCGTTGGACATCCAGACGCTGGACGGCAACCGGCTGCAGGCCCGCGCCCGTCTCGTGGTGCTGGCAGCCGGCGGGCTGGAGACCGCCCGCCTGCTTCTGTGTTCGAACGACGTACACCCGCGCGGCGTGGGTAACCGTCACGACGTGGTCGGCCGCTACTACATGTGCCACCTGGCGGGCAACCTGGGCACGCTTGCCCTGAACGGCACACCCGAGGTCGTTCGCCACGGCTACGAGGTCGCACCCGACGGCGTCTACTGCCGCCGGCGCCTGACCCTCTCGCCGGCCTGCCAGCGCCGCGAGCACCTGCTCAATGCGGTGGCGCGCCTGCACTTTCCGCGCATCGCCGACCCGGATCACCGCAGCGGCGTCCTGTCCGGACTGTTCCTGGCGCGGCGCTTCATCGGCTATGAATACAGCCGCCGGCTGCATGATGGCCGCCCGCTGTCGGTTCCGATGCTGGCGCGTCACGCGCTGAACGTGGCACGGGACGCAGGCCGTACCGCCGCCTTTCTCGGGCATTGGCTCACGCGTCGCACCCTGGCGCATCGCAAGTTTCCCTCGGTGATCCTGGCCAACACCACGAATCGTTTCAGCCTTGAGGTGCAGGCCGAGCAGCTGCCCCACCCGGACAGCCGGGTGACGCTGGCCGAAGGCCGCGATGCGTTGGGGTTGCAGCGCCTGCGCATCGACTGGCGCTACCGCCCCGAAGACATCGCCTCCGTCGGTCGCACGCTGGACCTGATGGCCGCCGACATCGCGCGCAGCGGCGTCGGCCACCTGCATGTCGACCCTGCGACGCTGGAAGAAGACCTGCTGCGTTACGGTGCCTACGGCGGGCACCATCTGGGCACTGCGCGCATGGGGCTGGACCCGCGCACCAGCGTGGTCGATCCGCAGGCCCGCGTGCACGACGTGGACAACCTCTACATCGCAGGCAGCGCGGTATTTCCCACCAGCGGGCAGGCCAATCCCACGCTGACCCTGCTGGCCCTCTCGCTGCGTCTGGCCGACCACCTCGTGCAGCGTCTGCAGCCACGGTCATCGAAGGCCCCTGCGGCTTTCGCGGAGGCGATGCCGTGAAGGTGCTGGTGCTCGGGGGCAGCGGCTACATCGGCGCGCGTCTGGTGGCCCTGATGCGCGCTGACGGGCGCTACCTGCCGACCAGTGCCTCGCGAAGCGGGGGCACCGGCCACCTGCGCCTGGACACGCGCAATGAAGCCGCGCTCACGCAGGCCCTGCGCGGACAGGATGCAGTGGTGAACTGCGTCGCGGGTAGCGGGCCCGCGATCGCCGATGGCGCGCGCGCGCTGGCACATGCGGTGCGAGCCGCCCGCGTGCCGGCCGTGGTGCATTTGAGCAGCATGGCCGTCTATGGCGAGATGGACATGCCGGTGAACGAGGCCATGCCCCTGGGCCTGGCGCGCGGCTGGTACGCGCGGGCCAAGCAGGCCGCGGAGGCACAGGTGCTGGCCCTGGCGCACGAGTCACCGGACGAGCCCCCGCGGGTGACGGTATTGCGACCGGGCTGCGTCTGGGGGCCCGGCAGCAGCCTTTGGGTACACCGTATCGTCCGCTGGCTGCGTCAGGGCCGCCTGGGCGACCTGGGCGAGAACGGAGATGGCTGGACACACGGCGTGGCAGTGGACGATGTGTGCGCCGCCATCGTGCGGTCGCTGCAGCGGCCCGCGGTACCAGGCGTGCCCCGGATCCTGAACCTGGCGGCGCCCGACAGCCCCCGCTGGAACGACTGGTTCCGCGATCTCGCGCTCGCCGTGGGCGCCACGCCGCTGCGCCGCATCCGGCCCACGCAGCTGCGGGCCGACGCGTGGGGGCTGGGACCGCCGCTGCACCTGGCGCGCCGCCTGCTCGCGGCGACGGGCCATGACCCGCAGGCGCTGCCCGATCCGATCTCGCCCGGGCTGCTGCGCCTGTGGCGGCGCCCGCTGCGCATGGACGCCAGCGCCGCGACGCGCGTACTGGACCTGCGATGGACGCCCTACCCGATCGCACTGCGCCAGTGCGTGGCCGCCCTCACGGCAGGCCCCGCGAGGTCCGCTGACCCGGGCTGCGAGCCGCCAGATGCAGCGCCCGCGCGATGAACACCGGATTGCCCACCACGTAGCGGCGAAACAGCCGACGTGGCTCACACGCCAGGCGCCATCCCCACTCCAGGCCCAGGTGACGCAGCGCCTGAGGGGCGCGGGGGGTACGCGCGCCCAGGAAGTCCAGGATGGCGCCGCCGCAGACGATCAGGCAGGGCCGGGTGAGCCGATCGCGCAGGATCAGGGCCACCTCCTCCTGCCGCGGCATGCCCATGCCCAGGACGATGAGGGCGGGCGCGTACACGCAGGCGAGCCGCACATAGTCCTGGGCCGGCAGGAAGCCGTGCGCCATGACGCAGGGCGAGCCCGGCGCCAGGTCGCGTGCCACCGCGCGGGCCGCACGCCCAAGCCAGGGCTGCTGCGTCCCGAACAGCGCCAGCGGTGCACCCGCGTGGCGCCGCAGCAGGCGCGGGATCAGGTCAGTGCCGTTCAGGTTCCGCCCCGGGGGTTGATCAAGCAGGGTCAGGAGCAAGGCCATGCCAACGCCATCGCGCAGCAGCAGGTCGGCGCCCGACAGGGCCTCAAAGAAGCGCGCGTCCTGCGCAGCGAAATTCATGGCGTGCGCATTGACAAAGGCCAGCACCCGCGGCCGGTCGGGGGCTGCGAGCCAGTCCAGCAGCTGGTCCTCGCCGCGCGGGCCATGGACCCGCAGCAGCGCGCGCACCAGCGCCTGCCAACGCAGCGGCCAGTCCGGCGCGGTCACGACCGGCCCGTGCGATTGAGCACAGCACCCACCACGGTGACTCCGAACTGGCGCAGGCCCGAGGCGACGGCGGACAGACCCGGTACCGAACTCGCGTCGCGAGAGGCCACCACCATCGCGGCGCCCGCGCGGGCTGCGATGGTGGCCGCATCGGCAGTGCCCAGATACGCGGGCGTGTCCACCAGGATGACCTCGAAGCTGCTTCGCAGCGCCGACAGCAGGCGCGGAAAGGCACTGCGCGCCAGCAGCTCCTGCGGGTTGGGCGGCAGCGTGCCGGCCGGCAGGAGCGACAGGCCCGGCAGGGCCGCAATCTCCACCACCACCTCGGTGCCCGCACGGCCGGCGAGCACGGTGGACAGGCCCAGCCGGCCCGGCACCCCGAACAGGCGGTGCTGGCGCGGGTGGCGCAGGTCGGCATCGACCACCAGGGTGCGCTTGCCCAGTTGCGCGAGCAGCGCCGCGAGGTTGGCCGTGATGTAGCTGCGCCCCTCGGCGCGTGCGGGGCTCACGATGGCCAGCGCCGCGGGGCGCGCGTCGTTCTCGAACCACCCCAGCATCAGCTGGCTGCGCAGAGAACGCAGGTGTTCGACCGCCGGACTCTCAGGCTCCCAGGCCGCCACCAGCTCACTGGCCAGGGTGCAGTCTCGCGGCAGGCTCACGTGACCGAACTGCAACGCCAGCGCCAGGCGAATATCCTGCGGCCCCAGCAGGCCCATCTCCAGGCCCGCCTCGCCATACAGCTGCCCGGTCACCAGCTGGCGCGCGTGAATGCGTTCGGCGTCACGCGCAGACAGTCGGCCCCGGTCCACCAGCAGGGCGCCGAGGGGCTGCGCGGCATGGCGGGGGAAGGCCACCGGGGCCTCGGTCTCGCGCGCCTGGGGCAGTGCGGGCGGGTTCATGCGGCGGCTCCGCCCGAAAAGCCCAGGCTGCGACGCGGGCCGGCGAGCGCCGCCAGGCCGGTGTAGGCCGGAGGCAGGCTGGCCAGTACCGGCAGATCGGCCGCCTGGATGATGTCGTCCACCGAGCGCACGCGCCGCTGCACAAGCTCCAGCATCAAGGCCCCGACCACCGCCAGCAGGAGCCCCGCCACCGCAGCCACCGCCAGAACCTGCGCGAGGCTGGGGCCGGCGGGTTCGACCGGCTCGGTGGCGGGTGCGATCTGGGTCAGGTAGGTCTGCGTGGCCAGGCTCTCCAGGCGGGTCTTGCTGGCGTTGGCGCTCACCGTCTCGAAGGCACGGCGCGCCGCGTCCACGTCCTGCTGCAGGAGCGCCAGCTGCCCGCGCTGGCGATTCAGAGCCAGCACCTGCGCTCGCTGGGTCTGCAGCGCCGCGTTCAGCTCCTGTTCACGGGTACGACTGGCGCGGTAGCTCGCGTCAATGCCACTGGCGATGCGCCGGGTCTCACCGGCCAGGCGCCCCTGCAGCGCGTCGCGCTCGGCCTGCAGCCGAAGCAGCTGCGGATGGCGCGGCCCCAGGGTCGCGGCGCTTTCCTGCAGGCGGGCCTCGGCCCGGGCCAGATCCGTCCTGAGTGCGTTCACCAGGGGGCTTTGCATCACCTCGGCCACGGTGTCGCTGGCGGCGGCGCGCCGGCTCTGGCTGTCGGTAGTCTGGGCCTGCACCTGGGCCAGCTGCAACGAGAGCTCACGCAGGCGGGCGATCTCGTGGTCCACCTGCTCGGTACCGACGATGCCCGCGCGCTGCTGGAAATCGGACAGACGGGTCTGCGCGGCTTCGAGCTGGCGGCGGCTGGCCTCGACCTGGGTGTCGTACCAGCCCGACCCCTGCTTGGCCGGGGCAGTCTGGATCTCCAGGGCCACCTCGACGAAGGCACGGGCCAGCGCGTTGGCGCCCTGCGCCGCCTCAGCCGGCGTGGGGGCGGTCCAGCCCACGTGGATGATGTTGCTCTCGCGCGCTGGGCGCACCCGCACACGCGCGTGGGCCTGCTGCATCCATTCGCGACGCCGGGCGGCGTCCAGATGACCGGCGGCCTGCATCAGGTCCAGCGCGCGCTGCACCACGCGGTCGCTGCGGGCGATGTCGACCTGCGTGGCCATGTAGCTGGCGACCAGCGCCGGGGCGAAGCCACCACCGACCCGCTCGGACTGCACGTCGACCATCACCGGAACATCAGCGGTGTAGTGCTCGGGCCGCAGCAGGGCCCAAAGCAGCAGGACGGCCAGCGTGGCCAGCAGGATCAGGGCGGCCGTCATGCGACGCGCGCGCAGGATGGACAGGAACTGCAGGAGGCTCATGGCGGCACCGTGGAAGTGGAGGAATCAGAAAAGGCTTTCGCGCACGAACAGCACGTCGTTGGGCTGCACCAGATCGGTCAGCTGCGGTGTGGACTGCACGATGGCGCCGTCGGGCCCTGCGCGGTGCAGGCGCAGCCGGTTCTGGCTGCCACGGGGCGTGATGCCACCGCCGGCGGCCAGGGCCTGCATCACCGTCATGCCTCGCTCGATCCGATAGGGGCCGGGCCGCTGCGCCTGTCCGTACAGGTAGAAGACCGGCGCGCGCGGGATGAACAGCGCGTCGCCCCCCTGCAGCACCAGGTCCTGCTGCGAGGTGTCGCCGGAGAAGAGGCTGGGGATGTCGATCACGCGGCGAAACGCGACGCCCTCGCGCACGCCAGTGACCACCACCGCGTCGTCGCCCAAGGGGGTGACGCCGCCGGCTGCGGCGATCATCTCGCTGGCGCGCACGTTGGCGGTCTCCAGGGTGAACCGCCCGGGCCGGGCCACCTGGCCTAGCACCGCAACCTGGCTGCCTCGTACCTGCAGCAGGTTGATGTTGACCTGCGGCGCCTTCAGAAAGCGGCCCTCGCGCAGGGCCGACGCGATGCGCCGCTCGGCCTCGCCCAGCGCCAGGCCGCCCAGCGTCAGGCTGCCCACCAAGGGATAGTTGATGGTGCCGTTCTCGGAGACGCGGGCCTCGACGGTGAGGTCGGGGTTCTGGAACACCTGCACGCGGATCGAATCGCCAGGGCCCAGTCGGTACTCACTCGCACCAGAAGTAGGCGAAGCGGTGGCGGGGTCGATACCCCAGGCGGGCGCGGCGAGCGCGCAAGCGGCGGCCAGCACCCAGGCGATGAGCGCGCGTCCGCAGGAGGTGGCGGAAAGAGGGACCATGGATGCAAGCTCCGGTTCAACGAGAGAAAGGGAAGGACTTCAAAAATGGAGTCGGACGCCCAGGGCCACCACATTCGCGCGAAAGTCCAGGCCCACGAGGTTGGACCTGCGACGCTCCTGTCGCACCGACGCGGTGAACTCCAGGAGACGGCTCGGGGTCCATTCGAAGGTCAGCGCGTTCCAGCGGGTGCGGTCCTCGCGACCCAGGTCGGGCGAGGCGGGCGAGACCACCTGCCATTCGCGCCGTTGCGTGGTGTGTCGAAAGCGCAGGGCGGTTTTCTCCGAGGGCTTCCAGGTTGGCGCCAGCTGTGCGCGCCAGCCGCGGACACGCCCGCCGCTGCCGAACTCGTAGCTTCCCAGGTCACGCGCAAAACCCGCTTCGACCGAGGTGCGCGGCGAGTAGGTCCAACGCAGGGTGGTGTCGGCGATCAGGCCCTTGAAGTCGCGTACGGGCTCGGTGTCGTGCACGCGGTCCAGATAGGCGACACGCGCGTCCAGTGCGGTCTTGGCGGTGGCCGGCCAGCGCAGGCGGACCGAGGGCTCGGTCTCGCGAAACCCGATGCCACTGGCCACCCCGCCGTAGTCGCCCTCACCGCGCCGCACCTGCGCGGTCAGGAGCGTGCCGGTGCTCGACTCATAGCCACCGCCCAGGTGCACGCTGGACACGGTGGGACTGGCCTCCAGCGTACGCGGGTCGTCACTGCGTCTGCGGGACTGGTCCAGACCCGCCAGCGTGCGCCAGCCGCCATGCCCGAGCAGCGTCACCTCGGCCAGCTCGTGTCGCTCGGTGCGCCGGCTGACGCCGCCCGTGAGCACGGAGGCGTTGGTGATGTCCCGCGACTGGCGCTGATCGGCGCTGAGGACGCCCCGCACGGCCGGCGTGACCTGGAAGGTCCATCCGCCCGCGTAGTTGAAGGTGGAATAGTCCAGGTGGTCGGCATCGCGGAAGCGAAAGCGACTGGCCTGCGCCTGCAGGGTCAGGTGCTGCAGGCTATAGCGCTTGTCCACCCGCACGCCGGCAGTGAACACGCCAATCTCGTCGGACACGGGGCTCGCGGAGCGCAGGACGTTGGAGTCGCGCTCCACCGCCACGCCCGCGTGCAGGGCCAGCACCGGGGCGGGCGTCTCGTCCGGCCCCTGGCCCCGTGCCAGGTCGGGCACCGTCAGGAGCATCACCGGGATCCCTGCGATGCAGGCGCGGGTGCAGGAGAGGGTCTTCACGCCGTGGTCCTTTGCGCTGTGCGTATCCCCACATGGTGGGTGACGAGGCACAACCCCAGCAATGGTCCGTTCGGGCCAGCGCATCGCAAGACCGGCAGGGTTTCAGTAGGCCGCTGCATCGCGGAACACCAGACGTACGGTGCGCGCGATGATGACCAGGTCCAACGCCAGCGACCAGTGCCGCAGGTAGTCGATATCCATCTGCACACGCGCCTGCATCAGGGCCAGCGAGCGCGTCTCGCCGCGCAGGCCGTGTACCTGCGCCCAGCCCGTGATCCCCGGCCGAACCTTGTGACGCACCATGTAGCTGCGGATCTGGGCGCGATACAGCTCGTTGTGGGCCACCGCATGCGGGCGCGGGCCAACCACACTCATGCGTCCCTGCAGCACGTTGATCAACTGCGGCAGTTCGTCCAGCGACGTGCGGCGCATGAAGGCCCCCAAGGGCGTGATGCGTGCGTCATGGCGCTGCGCCTGCACGATGGTGGGACCATCCTCCACCACCGTCATCGAGCGGAACTTGTAGACGACGATCTCCTGGCCGTCCAGGCCGTAGCGTCGCTGGCGAAAGATCACCGGTCCGGGCGAGGTGAGCTTGACCGCCAGGGCCAGGGCCACCATCAGCGGCGAGACCAGCAGCAGCAGGGCGCTGGCCAGCACCAGATCGGACAGGCGCTTGACCAGACCGGCCGCCCCCCGAAACGGCGTGTCGCACACGCTGATCACGGGCAGACCGCAGACCGCGTCGGCGCGCCCTTGAATCAGGTCGGTGACAAACAAGTCCGGTACGAAATAGACCGAGGCAGTGGTGTCCTGCAAGTCCTCGAGCAGGGCTCGGATACGTGGCTGCGAGGCCATGGGCAGGGACAGGTACACCTGGTGCACACGCTGGGCCTTGATGAACGGCGCAACGTCCGCCAAAGCGCCCAGGCGCGGCGCGGCATGGTCCGCTGGCAAGCGAGACGCCGCACGGTCGTCGAAGCAGCCCACCAGGGTGATGCCCGTGTTCGCGGCATGACGCAGTCGGCTGGCCAGCGCCTGGCCCTGCGTGTTCAGCCCGACCACCACCGCCCGCAGGGGTGCGCCCTGCAGCCGCAGCAGCCACGGCGCGGACCGCCGCAAAGCGGCGTGCCCCGCCAGTTGCAGGGCGGGGGCGAGCCACAGCCAGTGCAGCAGCACCTGCGGCGATAGGCTCGCCAGCTGCCCGGTCACCTGCCCCGCCAGCAGCAGCACCAGCACCACCCACAGCCAGCCCGCGAGGCCGCGCGCCACCCAGGCGCCCGGGCGGCCGACTGGCGCCTCCCAAGATCCTGGAAACGCGAGCGCGAACGCCAACACGGACACCAGCAGCCACTGCGTCGTGAGCGCACCCTCCAGCGCCCAGACCAGGACCCAGAGGGACACAGCGGCAGCGACAGGATCGACCAGACCGTGCGCCAGCCGCAGCACGCGGTTGCTGCTGTCATGGGCGTGGCGTGGGGTCTGCAGTCCGCGCGGCAGACCCCGCGCCGCGGAAAGAAGCGAGCCGGCGTCAGGCATGCGTGGTCAGGCGCGTGAGCTTGGCCACCGCCTGTGCGCGGTTGGTGACGTCGAGTTTGCTGAAGATGCTTTTGAGATGGTTCTTCACCGTGAACTCGCTGATACACAGGATGCAGCCGATTTCGGGATTGGTCTTTCCCATCGCCACCCAGGTCATGATCTGATGCTCGCGTTCGCTCAGAGGCGCGCCAGCGCTCACGCCCGCCCGCTCGGTGAACTGCAGGCGCGCCCACGGCGTAGGGGGCGGGGGCGCGGTGGTGACGGCGGGCGGTGCGAGGGACAGCCTGCGCAGTGCCGCGTCGATGAAGGGCACCAGCAGGCGCAGGGTGAGCGCGCGGGCTTCGGTGTCGACGGCGGCGGGCGGGTGCACGTGCAGGGTGGCGACGAGGCGTTCGCCGGCCGGTGCAGGGTCGCGCGTGCCGTGCACCCACGCGCCGCGCAGCCCGGGTAGGCTGACCCCACCCGGGCCCGGACCGCCCGAGAGGTTCACCGGACAGGGCGCGTGCCGCGCCGCCACCCAGTCCTCGTGGAGCGCGCGCAGTATCGGCAGCAGACCGTCGGCGGGTCGTCCGGCGGGCAGGCCGACGACCAGCTCCACGCGTACTGGCCCCCGCCGGAAGTCGCCTGAAGCCGCGACCACCGCGTCATGCGGCAGCACCGACTGGACCTCGCCGGCCAGCCATCTGCGCAGATCGTCCAGGCTCGCGATCAGCGCGCCGCACTGCGCCACCCGCAGGAACTGCGAGGCGTGGACCTCGGGGTCGGTCAGGGGTGACGGCATGAGAGAGGCCTTGCACAGTCCAGGGTGGCGAGGATCGTGCGCGAGCCGGACAAGCGCGGCCTGTAGGTGCCCGTCGTGCCGCACTGTCGGTGCCCTGCGCCGCGGCGGTCGCGCATCGCTACACTGCGCGCTTGACCGCTGGGGGCCCCTGCCCTGGCGCCCCTCCCCACCCTGCACGTCGTTCCTGCGTGAGTGCCTCCGTGTCCCCCGACCCTGACCGACCTGCGCACGACGGGCCCGACGCGCCTGCCATCGGGCGCGCGCATGCACGGCGCCTGCGCGAGATGTATCGCAGTGCGGGCTGGCCCTGCCAGGATGACATCGAGATCGACCTGCTCGCCGCAGGTCTGCTGGAGCGCGTGCGTGACGACCAGGGTCGCGAGACGATGCGGGTGACCGATGCGGGCCTACAGGTGGCCGCGCGCCAGAAGGCCGGGCACCGCGCCGCGCGGTCGGCGCACGAGGCGCTGGTCCATCGGGTCGCGCAGGAAATGGTCCACGCCGGGCGGCTCGCGTGGCGCGGCCTGGGCCTGCGCGCGCAGGTGCCGGGCGAGCCCCCGGGATCCAGCGTCTGGACACTGGCGCGCCCGGACGTGTTCTCGATCCGCCGCACCTCGGTCGCCGACTACGCGGACCCCGTCGTTCACGAGGTCAAGGTGCGTCGCGCCGACCTGCTGGGAGATCTGCGTCGGCCCGCCAAGCGCGCGGCCTACCTGGACCTGGGCGAGTGCTGGTACGTGCTCGGGCAGGACGCCAAGGGCCGCAGCATCGGCGAGCCCGAGGAGATCCCCTTGGAATGCGGCGTGCTGATGGTGCAGGGCGAGCGCCTGGTGGTCGCGCGTGCCGCGACGCGCCGCGCACGCACGGCACTGCCTTTCACCGTGTGGATGGCATTGGCACAGGCGACGCCCCTCGCACTGCCCGGGCAGCGCGAGGCGCAGGGGCTGCTGTCTTAGGGCAGGCGCGCGCCGGGTTCAGCCGTTTTCCTCGGCGATACGGCGCGCCTCTCGCCGCACCACGGTGCTGGGCTCGTGGGTGAAAGGCAGGCGGGGCAGGCCCAGAAGCGCCTGCAGGCGGGCATGGGCGCGGTCCATGTCGGCGCCGATCATGGCCAGGGCCACCTCGTGCCCGGGCTCGTGGCGGGCGACCTCGAGGTAAGCAGCGCGCAGGCGCTGGTAGTCGGCCTCGGCCCGGGTGATCTCGTGCTGGCTGGCCGCGGGGGCACGGGCGTACTCGGTGCGCACCGGACGCGGACGGGTTTGCGGCATTTCTGGGATGGCCACTTCGGCTTCCTTTCCAGTGTGCAGGGTAGCCCCCATGCTAGGCAGCGCCGGGCCCGCGCCGCATCGCCAATGTGTGAGCCGCCTGCAACATCGGTCTCACGCGGGCGGCCTGGGACGCGGGCCGCTGCTAGGATGCGCGGCGGGCCTGAACAGCCCACGTGAGACGCCACCCCAACCAGAAGCCGCACGCCGCCACGATGCGTGCACAGGAGACAGGCATGACCCCAGGCACGAAGGCCCAGCCCGACGATCTGCGCTGGGAAAACGATGGAACCGGCAAGGGCATCAGCCGCATCCCGTTTCGCACCTACACCGACGAGGCGCTGTACCGCCAGGAGCTCGAACGCTTCTTCTACCGGGGCCACTGGTGCTATGTCGGCCTGGACGCCGAGGTGCCCCGTGTGGGCGACTTCAAGCGCACGGTGGTAGGTGAGCGCTCGGTGATCATGGTGCGCAGCGCGCCCGACGAGATTCGGGTGATCGAAAACGTCTGCGCCCACCGGGGCATGCGCTTTTGCCGCGAGCGGCACGGCAACACCCAGGAGTTCGTGTGCCCCTACCACCAATGGAGTTACACGCTGGAGGGCGAGCTGCAGGGCGTGCCGATGCGGCGCGGCGTACGCCAGGACGGCCAAGTCCACGGCGGTATGCCCGCTGACTTCCGGAACGAGGACCACGGCCTGACGCGCCTGCGGGTCGCGCGCCGCGGGGGCGTGGTGTTCGCGTCCTTCGACGAACAGGTCGAATCCTTCGAGGACTACCTGGGGCCGCAGGTGCTGGGGTATTTCGACCGCATGTTCAACGGGCGCGAGCTGGTGATCCTGGGCTACAACCGCCAGCGCATTCCGGGCAACTGGAAGCTGATGCAGGAAAACATCAAGGACCCCTACCACCCGGGCCTGCTGCACAC
>CAZUKC010000002.1:0-26331 GCA_964620375.1 uncultured Ramlibacter sp.
CCCCGGCCTGCAGGGCGGCCCCCTGATGCACGTGATCGCCGCCAAGGCGGTGGCGTTCAAGGAGGCCCTGGCCCCCGAGTTCAAGACCTACCAGGCCCAGGTGATCAAGAACGCGCAGACCATCGCCGAGACCCTGACCCAGCGCGGGCTGCGCATCGTCAGCGGCCGCACCGAGAGCCACGTCATGCTGGTGGACCTGCGCGCCAAGGGCATCACCGGCAAGGAAGCCGAGGCCGTGCTGGGCCAGGCCCACATGACCATCAACAAGAACGCCATCCCCAACGACCCCGAAAAGCCCATGGTCACCAGCGGCGTGCGTATCGGCACCCCCGCCATGACCACCCGCGGCTTCAAAGAGGACGAGGCGCGCATGACGGCCCACCTGATCGCCGACGTGCTGGACAACCCGCGTGACCCGGCCCACGTCGCCGCCGTGCGCGAGAAGGTCAGCGCCCTGACTGCCCGCTTCCCGGTCTACGGCTGATTTCTCATGAAGTGCCCCTTCTGCGGCCATGCCGACACCCAGGTGGTGGAGACGCGCATCGCCGAAGAAGGCGACTTCATCCGCCGCCGGCGTCAGTGCGCCAGTTGCGAGAAGCGCTTCACCACCTACGAGCGGCCGGAGGTCAACTTTCCGGCCGTCGTGAAGAAGGACGGCCGGCGCATCGAGTTCGAGCGCACCAAGCTGCGCGGCTCCATGAACCTGGCCCTGCGCAAACGACCGGTCAGCACCGAGCAGGTTGACAAAGCGATCGAGCGCATCGAGGAAAAGCTGCTCAATCTCGGCGTGCGCGAGATTCCGTCCTCGCGCATCGGCGAGCTGGTCATGCGCGAGCTCAAGAAGTTGGACAAGGTGGCCTATGTGCGCTTTGCCAGCGTGTACCGCAGCTTCGAGGACGTGAAGGACTTCACCGCGCTGATCAAGACCGAAGTCTGATCGCGGCCTGACCGTCCCTCACCACGCGTCCAGCCGCACGCGCCGTTCGTCGTCTGCCTGATGCGGACACGCGGTAGGGTCCCGAAAGTCGCGGGATGCTGCCCCGCCGGGCCCCAACGTCGGGGCTCACCCTCGTCGAACTGATGATCGGGATCGCCCTGCTGGCGGTCCTCATGGCGCTGGCCGTGCCGAGCTTTCGGGCCCAGATCGCCGGCAGTCAGCTCACCTCGGGCAGCGAAGCCCTGATGGGCAGCCTGATGCAGGCACGCGCCCAGGCGATCCGGCTCGGTCGCCGGGTCACGGTGTGCCGCAGCGCCAACCTGCAGCAATGCGACACCGACACCTCGCGCGGCTGGGAGGCCGGGTGGCTCACGTTCATCGACACGGACCGCACCAGTGCCAGCAAAGAGGCCGAGCTCTCCGCCACCGACACCCTGCTGGCCCGTAGCGAACCCCTGCCCGCCTCGCTGCGAGTGCGGGGCAACGGCGCGGTAAGCCACTACATCTCCTTCGCGGCCAGCGGAGAAGCCCGCACCCTGTCGGGGGGCAGCAATCCGCTGGGCACCCTGCAGGTCTGCAGCACTTCCGCGGCCCTACCCGACGCGCGACGCGCGATCGACCTGGTGCTGTCAGCGGGGGGGCGGGTGGTCAGCCGACCCGCCGACAGCGTCACGGCCCAGTGCCCGGGACCATGACCCGCCGCGCCTGCACGCGCCGCGCCAGCACGGGTACGCCCGTGCCTGGCCCGACCCGGTGTCGAGGGGCCTCCCTGGTCGAGATCCTGGTGGCCGTGCTCGTCCTCAGCGTCGGTCTGCTGGGTCTCGCGAGCCTGCAGGTGCGCGCCCTTCGCGGCAGCCACAGCAGTGTGCAGCGGACCCAGGCCGTCATCCTGGCCCAGTACCTGCTGGACCTGATGCGGGTGGATCGCCACGCCGCCCTGCGGGGCGACTACAACACGCCCGCCGCCCCGTCCTGGCTTTGCGCCGTCCCGACCACGTCTACCCCCGGGCTGGCCTCCGGCGAATCCCAGGCCTGGTTCGCGCAGGTGAAGTCGCAATTGGGCCGCAGCGGCGACAGCACCACCTGCGTGCGCGTGGCCTGCGATGCCTGGGGCCTTTGCAACGTGGAACTGCGCTGGGACGACAGCGCGAGCGCCGGGCTGCCCGACCAGCGCCTGTCGCTACAGACACGGCTATGACACGCACGCGTCGTGGTGTGCCAGGCACCGCCCAACCGCGCGCGCAACGGGGCCTGTCGTTGGTCGAACTGCTGGTGGCGCTGGTCCTGGGCCTGGTGCTGGTGGGCGGCGTGCTCTCGATTTACCTGGCCAGCCAGCAGGGCCTGCGCACGCACCAGGGCCTGGCCCGGCTGCAGGAGAGCGCCCGGCTGGCGCTGGACCTGCTGGCGCGCGAGATCCGCACCGCGGGCGTGAGTCCCTGTGGCAGCCCCTTGAGCGCCAACCTGCTGGTGGCCACCGCCACATCCACCAGCCCCACGCCCTGGTGGGCAGACACCCACGCGGGCTTCCTGCGCGGGGGTGAGGCCAGCGACCAGGGCATCCTGTCCGCGGGCACCTCGGTACCCCAGGTGCCAGGCACCGACAGCCTGCTGATCCTGCGCACCTCCGACGACGAAGGCCTGTACGCCCGGGTCTTGCAGCACGACGAGACCGCCCGAACCTTCAGCGTGGCGGCCAGCGTGGCCTCGGGCACCACCGGGGGCGCCGCGAGCCAGGCGCGGATCGACGCGGGTGCAACGGCCCTGGTCTGCGACGCCCTGAGCGGCGCGCTGTTCCAGGTGGACACGGTGCAGCCCTCCACGGGCCTCGTAGGCTACGCGAACGGTCCCCGCAACTGCAGCACCGCGCTGGGCCGCGTGGACCCAGTCTGCGGATCCGCGACGGACAAGACCTTTCCCGCGGGCGCCATGCTGGTGCCCTGGGAGCCCGCCTTCTGGTACGTCGCGAGCCAGGGCGCCGGTCGCAGCGCCCTGTACCGGGCGGCACCCGACACCAGCGGCACCCTGCGCACCGTGGAGAGGGTTCCCGGGGTCGAAGACCTGCAGATCGAGTACCTCACCCGAGACCGCAGCAACGGCGCCGCCTTGGCTTCGCGCTGGGTTCATGCGGGCGAACTCGCAGGGCAATGGTCCAACCCTGCACGCGAAGTGGCGGCCCTGCGCCTGACCCTCACCCTGCGACACGATGCCGTCGGCACCCCGGCACCGCTGCGCCGCGTGTTTCGCGCCGTGGTCGCCCTGCGAAGCTCGGAGCCCTGAGATGCGCCGCAGCGCCCCCGTACGCCCAGCCCTCTCGCGCCCGCACCCTCAGCTGCGTGCGCAGGGTGCAGCGCTGGCGGTCTCTCTGATGATGCTGGCGGTCATCCTGATGCTGGGCCTCGCGTCAATGCGCCTGGCCACCACCGAGGAACGCATGGCGGGCTATACCCAGGATCGACAGCTCGCCTTTCAGGCCGCCGAGGCCGCCCTGCGCGAGCTCGAGGACCGCGTCGCCCAAGACAAGCCCGTGGCGCCCTCGGCCTGCGGCAGCGCACCGTCGCTCACGGGGCCGGCCTTCAGGATCTGTCCGGCGCCCGTGCCCTCGGCACTGCCACGCTGGATGCAGCCCACCGCCGACGAGTGGGGCGAGGCCTCGCCCGTCGGGCCCGCGGGCGCGCAGATCACGCCCCGCTACCTGCTGGAACACCTGGGCAGTCAGTTCGCCTGCGACCCCACGCCGGGCGCCGCGCAGGACTGCAGCCAGTACCGCATCACGGTGCGGGCAGGGGGTGGCCCACGCGCCGAAGTGATGCTGCAGTCCTTGTACCTGAGCGACTGAATCGTCCCGCGTCGCCTGCCCGAACACCCACACGTCTCTTTCTGCCTCGTCCTGCCATGTCCCGCCACAGCACACCCTTCCTCCACCGACACAACGCACACCGCCGCTGGCGGCACGCGCTCGCATTCACCCTGCTTGGCCTGTTGGGGGTCGCAACATGGGCCGACATCAGCATTCCCTCCATCCCGCTGGCGGTGCGACAGGGCGCCAAGCCTCTGGTGATGCTGGTGGTGAGCAAGGAGCACCGCCTGTTCTACGAGGCCTACAACGATGCCAGCGACATCGACGGCGACGGCACCTTGGACACCCGCTTCAAGCCCGGCATCACCTACCTGGGGCTGTTCAATCCCGACCTGTGCTACTCACACAACGGCACCTCGGACAACAACGGTCTGTTCACGCCCCAGGCCCTGGCGAAGGCGCCGGGGCGCACCTGCCCCCCCAAGGACACATCCCAGAAGCTCGATCTCTGGTCCGGTAACTGGCTGAACTACGTCACCACCAGCCGGATCGACGCCCTGCGGGTCGTGCTGTATGGCGGCACGCGCGACAAGGACAAGGACACCGCCACCGAAACCATCCTGCGGCGCGCCTACATTCCGCAGGACAGCCACTCCTGGGCCAAGGAATACACCAGCCTCGCGGTCGACGGCTACCGCATCGGCGACTACACGCCCCTGGCCGAGCCCTCCCCAGGCCGTCGCCACTTCTTTGGCAACCTCACCCGCACGGCGGGCATGAACTGCGCGACGCTCAACACCTGCAGCGACCAGCCCCCGCTGCTCTCCGTGGTCACGAACTCAAACCGGCGGGTCTGGGAATGGGCGTCCTCCGAGGCGCCCGTCCTGCGCAACACCCCGCTGGCGGACGGCAGCAGCCCGCATGGCGGTACCTTGGCCGAATACACGGTGCGCGTGCTGGCCTGCCCCACGGGGTACACCGGCGGCTGCAAGACCTACGGCACCACGGCCAAGCCGGCGGCCAAGCCGGTGGGCGTGCTGCACGAGTTCGGCGAGGACGGCACGCTGCTGTTCGGCCTGCTGACCGGCAGTTACGACCGCAACCTCTCGGGCGGTCGGCTGCGCAAACCGGTGTCCTCCTTCAGCGACGAGATCCAGCCCTCGGACGGCACCTTCCGGGCCAACGCCCCCCTGGTCGGGACGCTGTCCGCGCTGCGGATTCGCGACTTCAACAACGGCGTGACCACCAACAGCTACCGGGGAGGTCGTAACGACACGGGCGTGCCGGCCGAAGGCGTGTTCCCCGACTGGGGCAACCCCATCGGGGAAATGATGTACGAGGGCCTGCGTTACTTCGCCGGCAAGCGCGCGCCGACCCCCGACTACGCCGGCGAGACCACGGTCGATACCCAGGTCGGCCTGCCCTCGGCCGCCTGGGACGATCCCTATGCCCGTAACAGCCAGGCCCAGGCCCCCGTGTGTGCGCGCGCCAGCCTGCTGGTGGTGTCCGATACCAACGTCTCCTACGACTCGGACCAGGTCCCAGACGCCGCCCCGTCCTGGCGCAAGCCCGGGTTCACCGGCGACCTGCCGGGGCTCAACGCGCTGGAGGAGGCGCAGGCCATCACGCGCGGCGAGTCCGGCTTTCCAGCCGAGTTCTTCATCGGGGAGTCGGGGGCCACCTCCGACTCCGCCCCCACCGCCAAACGCGTGGAGTCCTTGGGCACGGTACGCGGTCTCGCCCCCGAGGAGCCCACCAAGCAGGGCAGCTACCACGCGGCGGCCGTCGCCCGCTACGGCAAGCGCACCGATCTTCGCAGCGATCTGGCGGGAGTCCAGAACGTGGAGACCTTCGTCGTCGCACTGGCCTCTCCCCTGCCCCGGATCGCCGTGCCGATGGCCAGCGGGCGCCTCATCACCCTGGTGCCCTTCGCCAAGTCGGTTGGCGGCGGCGCCAACAGGATCTCCAGCGCCAAGGGCAGCTTCCAGCCCACGAACCAGATCGTCGACTTCTACGTCGAGACCCTCGCCAACTCGGGCGCCGCCGATGCCGACCCGAATGTCAACGGGGGACGCTACTTCGCCCGGTTCCGGATCAACTACGAGGACACCGAGCAGGGCTCGGACCACGACATGGACGCCATCGCCCAATACACCGTGCAGCGCAACGCCGACGACACGCTGACCGTGAGCGTGCGGCCGATCTACCAGGGCGGCGGGATCCGGCAGCGAATGGGCTATGTGATCTCTGGCACCCAGGAAGACGGTGTGTACCTGGAGGTCCAGGACGAGGACGACGAGACGCCCTACTTCCTGAACACCCCGCCGGGGCGCGCGCCGCGGTACTGCGATGCCAACCCGGTGCCGGCGGACTGCCGGCGCCTGCCCTACCTGGGAGGGCCGACCGGAATGAACGAGGCCACCCGCGTGTTTCGACCGGGCAGCTCGCCGGCGGCCGCCTTTCTGAAAGATCCGCTCTGGTATGCGGCCAAGTGGGGCGGCTTCACCGACCGCAACGGCAACGGCGAACCCGACCTACCCCTCGAATGGGACGCCGACGGCGACGGTGTGCCCGATGCCCTGCTGCCGGTGCAGAACCCGCTGCGACTGCAGCAGGCCCTGCGCAAGGCCCTGAACACCATCGTCGCCCGCTCCAGTTCCGCCAGCGGCCTGGCCAGCAACAGCACCAGCGCCTCGGCCGGCACCTTCCTGTAC
The DNA here is from genome assembly GCA_964620375.1 of uncultured Ramlibacter sp. Lineage (GTDB taxonomy): Bacteria > Pseudomonadota > Gammaproteobacteria > Burkholderiales > Burkholderiaceae_C > Ramlibacter. Next base: position 6,449 of record CAZUKC010000002.1, read on the forward strand.
CAGGCCCTGTTCGACACCAGCCGCTGGTCGGGCGATCTGCTGGCGTGGAACGCATCGCGCGACGGCCTGTCGAGGCTGCCGGTCTGGCGCGCATCGACCGCGCTGCCGACTTGGGAGCAGCGCAGGATCTACATCGCCCGCCCGGACGGTGCGGGCCAGGAACCTCTGGACACCCGCACCCTGCCCGGAGTCAGCACCGAGATCGTGAACTACCTGCGCGGTGACCGCCGGCCCGAGCGCCAGAACGGCGGGGCGCTGCGAGACCGCAACAGCCCCCTGGGAGCCATCATCCATTCTTCGCCGCTGTACGCCCGCGACACGCAGACGGTCTACGTCGGCGCGAGCGACGGCATGCTCCACGCCTTCGACGCCCTGGACGGGCGCGAGCGCTTCGCGGTCATCCCACGAGCGACCGCGAGCCAGCTGACCAACCAGGCCAGCCTCGGTTACGCGCACGCGTACGGCGTGGACGGAGAACTGGCACGTGCCCCGCGCGGACCCCTCACCGGCGACCGGTCCTACCTCTACGCCCTGCTAGGCCGCGGCGGCAAGGGCCTGTTCTCTCTGGACATCACCCGGCCCGATCAGTTCGGCAACAGTCATTTCCTCTGGGAGTACTCGCAGGCTACCGGTAGTGCCGGCGCCGCCGATCCCGACCTCGGGCTGATGCTGGGGCAGCCGCTGGTGGCCCCTCTGAACAACGGTCGGCTGGGCGTGATCGTGGGCAACGGCTACAACAGCCGCTCCGGCAAGGCGGTGCTGTACGTCTTCTCGATCCAGCCGGACGGTCGCCTGGAGCGGGTCGACAAGCTGGACACCGGCGTAGCGGGCGACAACGGCCTGGCGACCCCGGCCCTCCTGGACACGAACAACGACGGCAAGGTCGACCGGGTGTACGCGGGTGACCTCCTGGGCAACCTCTGGGCGTTCGACCTGCGGGCCACAGACCCCGGGCAGTGGAAGATCGACTACGGCCGGCAACCGATGTTCCAGGCTCGCTACACCCCCGAGCGTTCGCGGTCGGGCCCCGGTCAGTCCATGGCGGTGCCGCAGCCGATCACCGCGGCCCCGCTCGCGGTGATCAACGACCGGCCCGGCGATCCGAACCGGGGCAAGCGCTTCGTGTTCTTTGGCACGGGTGCGTACCTGCGCGACACCGATCCGTCCGACACGCAGGTGCAGACCTGGTACGGGCTCATCGACGAGGGCGAAACACCCCTGCGCGCCGACCGCAGCGAGCTGGTGGGGCGCCCGATCGTGGCCAGCGCCGAGGTCAGCGGCCGTCTCGCGCGGGTGTTCGGGGCGGCGGTCACGGGCGACATGGCGGGCAAGCGCGGCTGGTACATCGACCTGACCGCACCACGGGCCGGCGAGCGGATCGTCTCGGCCCCCCGGATCGCGCCCCTGACCGTGCCGGCGCTGATGGTCACCTCGATCGACCCGATGGCCAGCGACCCCTGCGTGCCTGGAGGCCGCGGCTTTCTCAACCTGGTCGACCCCTACACCGGCGGTGCCCTGACGGTGGGCCTGATCGATGCCAACGGCAACGGCGACTTCGGCGACGACCTGCTGGCCAACCGACTGATCGGAGGGATCGAACTCGGGGTCGGGCTCGCGTCGACGCCCGCCCTGATCCGCCGCTCGCAGGAGGTCACCACCGCCTTCGTCTCGGGCTCGGCCAGCGGCGATCCGCAGGGCACCGCAACGGGCACGGGCATCCGCAGCCTGGCGGTCCGCAGCAGACCCGGCGGTCCCCGGCGCCTGAGCTGGCGCGAGATCATCCGGGACTGACGATGCGACGCGCTCCACGCGCCGCGCGCGGCTTCACCCTGATCGAGCTGCTGGTCGTGCTGGGCATCGTGGGCGTGCTGTCCGCGATCGCCTACCCGGCCTACCGCAGCCACGTCCTGCGCACGCACCGGGCGGCGGCGGCGGCCTGCCTGCAGGAGCTGGCCTGGCAGATGGAACGGCGCTACACCGTCCGTCAAAGCTACCTGCCGGAGGCGGGTCAACCCGCCCTGCCCCTCCTGACCTGCGCGGGTGCGGGGGCAGGCCGCTACGCCTACACCCACGGCGATATCCCACTGTCCCCTGCCCCACCCAGCGGCGCGCCCGCTGTGGTCCCGGGCCCGACCGACAGCCAGTACCGCCTGCAGGCGACGCCAATGGGCGCACAAGCCGCCGATACGGTGTGCGGCACGCTGGGTCTGGACCATCTGGGGACGCGCTCGCGTTCCGGCACGGCCGCCGATGTACAGTCGTGCTGGCGTTGATTCCCGCCTCTGCCTGCCTTGACCTCCCCGACGGACCCCATCGCCACGGCCTTGGCCCTGGCCCGCGAATCGCTGTACCTCTCCAGCCCCAATCCGCACGTGGGCTGCGTGATCACGGCGGCCGACGGCCGTGTGCTGGGACAGGGCTATACCCAGGCCGCCGGCGGCCCGCACGCCGAGGTGATGGCCCTGCGGGACGCGCAGGCGCGCGGGCACGAGGTGCGAGGCGGCACCGCCTGGGTCACGCTGGAGCCCTGTGCCCACGTGGGCCGCACCGGCCCCTGCTGCGACGCACTGGCACAGGCTGGGGTCGCACGCGTCGTCGCTTCGCTGGTTGACCCCAACCCGCAGGTCGCGGGTCAGGGCCTGGCACGGCTGCGAGCGGCGGGCATCGCGGTCGAGACCGGGCCGGGCGCCGCCGAATCGCGCGAGCTGAACATCGGCTTCTTCAGCCGCATGGTGCGGGGCACGCCATGGGTGCGGATGAAGGTCGCCGCTTCCCTGGACGGCACCACCGCCCTGGACAACGGCCGCAGCCAGTGGATCACGTCCGAGGCGGCCCGCGCCGACGGCCACGCCTGGCGCGCGCGGGCCTGCGCCATCCTCACCGGCATCGGCACGGTGCTCGAGGACGACCCGCGCCTGGACGTGCGCGAGGTCCAGACCTCGCGCCAGCCCGGGGTGGTCGTGGTGGACAGCCGCCTGGAGCTGCCGTCCACGGCGCGCCTGTTCCAGCCCGGGCGAGCGGTCTGGGTCTACACCGCCGTCGACGACGCGCGCAAGCGTTCGGCACTCGAGGCCCGCGGGGCCACCGTCATCCCCCTGCCCGGGGCGGGCGGCAAGGTGGACCTGCCCGCGCTGCTGCGTGACCTGGGGCGGCGTGAGATCAACGAACTGCATGTCGAGGCCGGCCACAAGCTCAACGGGTCTCTGGTGCGCGAAGGACTGGTCGACGAGTTCCTGGTCTACCTGGCCCCGACGCTTCTGGGGGCCGGACGGGGCATGGCCGCCCTCGGGCCGCTGTCGGACCTGGCCCAGGGCCTGCGGCTGGCGTTCGGCGACATCGAGCGGGTGGGCCCCGACCTGCGGATCCTGGCCCGCGTGCCCGGGCGAGATCGCTTCTAGGGCCGTTTGCAGCCCCCGGCGGGCGGCCGGGTGAATCCCTGCGAAAATAGCGGGATGTTCACCGGCATCATCACCGGCGTGGGGCGCATCGCCGCCGTCCACGACCTCGGAAGTTCTTTGCAGCACGGCAAGCGCCTGACCCTGGAGGCGCCCGCCGGCTACCTCGATGATGTGGGCCTGGGAGACAGCATCGCCCTGAACGGCGCCTGCATGACGGTCACCACCCTGGACACCGCGCAGCGCCAGTTCACCATCGACATCTCCGCAGAATCCCTGGCCCGCACCGCGGGGCTGGCCGCGGCCGGTGCCCCCGTCAACCTGGAAAAGGCCTTGCGGGCCCACGACCGTCTGGGCGGACACATCGTGTCCGGCCATGTGGACGGCATCGGCCACGTGAGCCACTTCGCGCAGGTGGGCGAGAGCTGGGCGCTGCGGGTGATGGCGCCGGCGGGCCTGGGCAAGTACCTGGCCTACAAGGGCTCGATCACCGTGAACGGCGTGAGCCTGACCGTGAATGCGGTGCGTGACACCGCGCAGGGCTGCGAGGTCAGCATCAACCTCATTCCGCACACGGTGCAGAACACCGCGCTGCACGCCCTGACCCCGGGTGCCGCCGTCAACCTCGAGATCGACCTGATCGCCCGCTACGTCGAGCGCATGCTCGGCGACGCGACCGTACCGAAAGCCCCCGCATGAACGCCCCCGCACCGTCTCCGGCTCCTGTGGCCATCTCGCCCGTGGAGGACATCGTGGCCGACATGCGGGCGGGCCGCATGGTGATCCTGGTCGACGAAGAAGACCGCGAGAACGAAGGCGACCTGGTGCTGGCGTCCGACCACGTCACACCCGAAGCGATCAACTTCATGGCGCGCTTCGGCCGTGGCCTGATCTGCCTGACGCTCACGCGCGAGCGCTGCGAGCGCCTGCAGCTGCCGCCCATGGCCACCCGCAACGGCACCAAGCATTCCACCGCCTTCACCGTGTCCATCGAGGCGGCTGAGGGCGTGACCACTGGCATCTCGGCGGCCGACCGCGCGCGCACCGTGCAGGCCGCCGTGGCCAAGAACGCACGGCCCGAAGACCTGGTGCAGCCCGGACACATCTTCCCGCTGCAGGCCGTGGATGGTGGCGTGCTGATGCGGGCCGGCCATACCGAAGCCGGCTGCGACCTGGCCGCCATGGCGGGCCTGACGCCTTCTGCCGTGATCTGCGAGATCATGAAAGACGACGGCACCATGGCGCGCCTGCCGGACCTGCAGCAGTTCGCGGCTGAACACGGCCTGAAGATCGGCACCATCGCCGACCTGATCGAATACCGCAGCCGTCACGAATCCCTGGTCCAGAAGGTGGGCAGCCGCCTCCTCAAGACCGCGTATGGCGACTTCACCGCTCACGCCTGGCGCGACACCCCCAGCCAGGGCCTGCATCTGGCCCTGGTCCTGGGCCAGTGGCAGGCCCAGGACGTGGTGCCGGTGCGGGTGCACGAACCGCTGTCGGTGCTCGACGCCCTGGAAGTGGGCCGCACCATGCACTCCTGGGGCCTGGACGCGGCGCTGGCCCACATCGCCCGCGCGGGGCGTGGCGTGGTGGTGTTGCTCAATGCGGGCGAGTCGGCCTCGCAGTTGCTGGCCCAGTTCGAAGGCACGGCCCGCTCGGCGCAGGCGCCCGAGCGCGGTCGGATGGACTTGCGCACCTACGGCATCGGTGCCCAGATCATTCGTGAATGCGGCGTGCAGCGCATGACCCTCATGGGCGCGCCCCGACGCATGCCCAGCATGACCGGCTACGGACTCGAGGTCGCCGGCTACACCACGGCGGGCTGAACGCCTGCTCCGATCCCCCCACCAGGAACACCCCACCCATGAAGGGCGCAGACAAAGGACAGGCCGCCACGCTGGACGGCCGGGGCCTCAAGATCGGCATCGTGCAGGCCCGCTTCAACGAAGGCATCACCCAGGCCCTGTCCACCGCCTGCCGCGGCGAACTGGCGCGCCTGGGTGTGCGTGAGGCCGACATCACCCAGGTCTTCGTGCCCGGCGCGTTGGAAATCCCGCTGGCGCTGCAGGCCCTGGCCGAGCGCGGCGGCTTTCACGCCCTGGTGGCCCTGGGCTGCATCATCCGCGGCGAGACCTACCACTTCGAGCTGGTGGCCAACGAATCGGCGGCCGGCGTCACCCGCGTGGGCCTGGACTACCGCCTGCCCATCGCCAACGTGATCCTCACCACCGAAAACCTCGAGCAGGCTCTGGTACGCCAGACCGAGAAAGGCGTGGATGCTGCGCGGGTGGTGGTGGAAATGTGCAACCTTCTCGGACAGATCGGACGCCGGGCATGACCGACACCCCGCCCCCCAAGGGCCCCACGCCACAACGCGCGGCCACCGGCCCGCGTAAGGCCTCGGCCAAGTCGGCACGTACCCGCGCACGCGAGTTCGCGCTGCAGGCCCTCTACCAGCACCTGGTGGGCCGCAACGATGCGGATGCCATCGATGTCTTCACCCGCGACCTCTCGGGCTTTCACAAGGCCGATTCGGCGCACTACGACGCGCTGCTGCATGGCTGCGTGCGCGAGGCTGCCGAGCTCGACGCCCTGATGACGCCGCTGCTCGATCGCAAACTGGAGGAGATCTCGCCGATCGAACGGGCGGTGATGTGGATCGGCGCTTACGAATTCCGCCACGCCGCCGACGTGCCCTGGCGTGTCGTGATCAACGAGTGCATCGAACTCGCCAAGGAGTTCGGCGGCACCGACGGCCACAAGTACGTGAACGCGGTTCTCAACGGCCTGGCGCCCACGCTGCGGGCCGCCGAGGTTCAGGCGGACCGCGCGGTAACGTCCAAGGCGTGATGCACGAGCCAGCGCTCTCACTGCGACTGGCCGGGCGCGCCCGGCGGATCGAACCCTTCTACGTGATGGAGGTGGCCAAGGCCGCCGCCGAACTGGCGGCCCAGGCCCGTGGCACCGACCGCGAGATGGTGTTCCTGAATATCGGCGAACCAGACTTCACGGCGCCGCCGCTGGTGCAGGAGGCTGCAGCGCGCGCGATTCGCGACGGCGCCACCCAGTACACCGCAGCCACTGGCCTGCCGGCCCTGCGCGAGTGCATCAGCAGCTGGTACAGCGCCCGTTTCGGCATCGACGTGCCGGCGCGGCGTATCGTGTTGACCGCGGGCGCGTCGGCCGCCCTGCACCTGGCCTGCCTGGCCCTGATTGAGGCCGGCGACGAAGTGCTGATGCCCGACCCGAGCTACCCCTGCAACCGCCAGTTCGTACAGGCGGCCGAGGGGCGCGCGGTGATGATCCCCACCACCGCCGCCGACCGCTTCCAGCTCAATGCGGCGCAGGTCGAGGCGAACTGGGGCCCACACACGCGCGGTGTGCTGCTCGCCTCCCCCTCGAATCCCACTGGCACTTCGCTGCACCCGCAGGAACTCGCGCGTATCCACGAGGTGGTACGCCGGCGTGGCGGGGTGCTGCTGCTGGACGAGATTTACCTGGGCCTGAGCCACGACGACACCTATGGCGCCAGCGGCTTGGCCCTGGGCGAAGACGTGATCAGCATCAACAGCTTCTCCAAGTACTTCAACATGACCGGTTGGCGCCTGGGCTGGCTGGTGGTGCCGCAGGCGCTGGTGGACGTGATCGAACGGCTGGCGCAGAACCTCTTCATCTGCCCGAGCACGGTGTCGCAGCAGGCGGCCCTGGCCTGCTTCGAGGGCGAGAGCCTGGCCGAATACGAGCGCCGGCGCGCGCAGTTCAAGACACGGCGCGACTGGTTCATTCCCCAGCTGCAGGCCCTGGGCCTGCCGGTGCCGGTAGTGCCCGATGGCGCCTTCTATGCCTGGGCCGACTGCAGCGGCTGGTGCGAGCGCCTGCAGGTGGCGGGCAGCTGGGAGCTGGCCTTCGAGATCATGCGGCAGGCCCATGTGGCCGTGACCCCGGGGCGCGACTTCGGCACCGCGGATACCGCGCGCTTCATCCGCTTTTCCACCGCCAGCGCGATGCAGCAGCTGCAATTGGCGGTAGACCGCCTGCGGGCGATGCGCGAGGCCCTGGGATAGGGAGAGGACATGGCGTTCGAGTTTCCGATCCGCGTGTATTGGGAGGACACCGACGCTGGCGGCATCGTCTTCTATGCCAACTACCTGAAATTCTTCGAGCGCGCACGCACCGAGTGGCTGCGTTCGCTCGGCGTGTCACAGCAGGCGCTGCGCGAACAGACCGGTGGCATGTTCGTCGTCACCGACACCGCCGTGCGTTACCTCAAGCCCGCGGTGCTGGACGATGTGCTGCACGTGAGCGCGTGCATCGAGACGGCTGGCCGCGCCAGCCTCACCATTGCCCAAGAGGCGCGTTGTGCGCGCCGGGGTGATCTGCTGGCTGCAGGCACCATCCGGATCGGGTGGGTCGAGGCGGCAACGCTCAGCCCTGCGAGAATCCCGGATCTCGTTCTACAGGCCCTGCGGGCCCTGCCGTCATGAACCCCAACATGTCCATCCTCCATCTGGTGCTCAACGCCAGCTTCGTGGTGCAGGCCGTCATGCTCCTGCTGGTGCTGGTGTCTCTGGCCAGCTGGGCGGCGATCTTCCGAAAGCTCTTTGATCTGAAGAGGGTCAAGGCCCTGAACGAGGACTTCGAGGAGTCCTTCGCGTCCGGCGCCACGCTCAACGAGCTCTTTGCCACCGCCGTCAAGAACGCGAAGAAGGCGGGTCCGATGGAGCGCATCTTCGCCTCGGGCATGCGAGAGTTCCAGAAACTGCGCGAACGTCGCATCACCGACCCGGGCACCCTGCTCGATGGCGCGCGCCGCGCCATGCGCGCGAGCTGCCAGCGCGAAGTGGACGCGGTAGAAAGCCACCTGTCCTTTCTGGCCACCGTCGGTTCGGTGTCGCCCTATGTGGGCCTGTTTGGCACGGTATGGGGCATCATGCACGCCTTCACCGGCTTGGCCAGCCTGCAGCAGGTGACCCTGGCCACCGTGGCGCCGGGCATCGCCGAGGCGCTGGTGGCCACCGCCATCGGCCTGTTCGCCGCCATCCCGGCGGTGGTGGCCTACAACCGCTTCGCGCGCGACGTCGATCGCGTGGCCAACAAGCTGGAGACCTTCATCGAGGAGTTCTCCAACATCCTGCAACGCAATGTCGGCGCGGGCACCGCGTCGATCCACTGAACATGCCCGCCGTCGCCTCCCGCGGCCGGGGCCGCCGCACCATTAACGAGATCAATATGGTGCCCTTCATCGACGTGATGCTGGTGCTCCTGATCATCTTCATGGTCACCGCACCCCTGATCACGCCCAGCCTGATCGACCTGCCCAGCGTGGGCAAGGCCAACCGGCAGCCTGACCAGAAGATCGAGATCGTGATCGGCAAGGACGAGGCCCTGGAGATGAAGCTGGACGCCAGCAGCCAGCGCCTGGCGCTGGGCGAGGTGGCCGCGGCGGTGCAGCGCGCGCAGGCCGGCCGTGAACCAGGCGCCAGCGCGGTGGTGATCAGCGCCGACCGCAACGTCAAGTACGAGACCGTGGTGCGCGTGATGGACACGCTGCAGCGTGCGGGCGTGCAACGCGTGGGCCTGTCGGTCCAACTGGCGCCCTGACCGGCCGTTTTCACCCCGCGCGCTGCGCATGCCGACCCCCCACCGCCTGGAGTTCGCACCGCCGCCCCCGCCGGGGTGGGGCCGGGCCTGGAGCCTGGCGATGCTGGCCCACCTGCTGCTGGCAGCGGCCCTGACCTGGGGTATCACCTGGCGACACGAGGACAGCCCCCTGAGCGCCGAGGCCGAGCTCTGGTCGGCGCAAGTGCAGCAGGCGGCGCCCGCACTTCGGGAGGCGCCACCACCGCCACCCACCGCGGCCCCTGCTGCGCCCCCGCCACCCGCCCCGCGCGAAGCCGATATCGCACTCGAGCGCGAGAAGAAGCGGATTGAACAGGAAAAGAAGAAGCAGGAAGCCGAGAAAGCCGCCGAAAAAGCGCAGGCACAGAAGAAGGCGCAGGCCGAGCAGAAGCGGCTGGACGAGCAGAAAAAACGCGAGGCCCAGGACCAGGCCCGCGCGCGCGAGGCGGCCGAGACCAAGCGCGAAGAAGCGCTGCGCCAAGAGAATCTGCGCCGTATCCAGGGGCTGGCGGGCGCGACCGGCGCTGAGAACGCCACCGGCAACGCCACCCGGTCTTCAGGCCCCTCGGACAGCTACGCGGGCCGCATCCGCGCCCGCATCAAGCCCAACATCGTGTTCACCGACAGCGTGACGGGCAATCCGGTCACCGAGGTGGAGGTACGCATGGCGGCCGACGGCACCATCATCAGCCACCGCATCACCAAGCCCAGTGGCACCAAGTCCTGGGACGAGGCGGTCCTGCGCGCCCTGGACCGCACCGCGGTCCTGCCCCGCGACACCGACGGACGGGTGCACAGCCCCCTGATCCTGACCTTTCGCCCGCGTGACTGACCGCGCGGGCCGCGGGCGCACGATCAGCCGGCGTCGTAGACGATCTGGGCCTGCCCCGAATCGGCCTGCGCCATCCAGCTGGCGAGCGCGGCGTCACTCGGGAAGAATCGTGCCTCTTCTCCCAGCTGCAGTTCGGCGGTGGCCTGCTCGCGGCGCACCGCGAGCCGCACCGGCAGGCCGCGCACCAGCTCGCCCTGCTCGCTACGCACCCGCTGCGGCGGGAAATCCCGCACCAGGCGGTGGATGTCAGGCGCGCGCCCGTTGACGGCCACCCGCAGGTACTTGCCAAAGCGGCAGCGCGCGGTCGCCAAGTCCCAGGCCTGTTGCAACACCAGGCGAAAACCGCCGGAGCGGCGGTCCGGCCGGATGGACGCCATCACGATCACCAGTTCGTCCTCCTTCAGGAGGTTGCGGTGGGTGTTGAGCATGGCCTCGTCGACGGTGGCTTCGATCGACCCAGACTTGTCATCGAGCCTGAAGATCCCGAGCTTGCCTTTCTCGGTATTGATCACGCGCAGGTCGCTGACAATGCCCGCCAGCAGCTGCGGCTCGCGCGAGTCCATCAGCTCGGACACGGTGCGCTTGACGAAGCGGCGTACCTCGGCGCTGACCTCGTCAAACAGGTGGCCGGACAGGTAGAAGCCGACCGCCGTCTTCTCGTGGGTGAGACGCTCCCGGACGCCCCAGGGCGTCACCTCCACCAGGTCCGGCTCCTGGGTGCTGGCGCCGTGCGCGCCTTCGTCCAGGTCGAACAGGCCGCCCTGGTGGGCATGGGCCTCGGCCGCTGCCGCGAAATCGAAGGCGCGGTCGATCGAGGCGACCAGGGCCGCGCGATTGCGTTGCAGGGAGTCGAAAGCGCCGGCCTTGATCAGGGCTTCGACGGTGCGCTTGTTCAAGCGCTGGCGGTCTACCCGCTTGCAGAAATCGAAAAGGCTGGTGAAGGGGCCACCCTCCTGGCGCGCGCGCACGATGGCCTCGATGGCCTGCTGGCCGGTGCCCTTGATCGCGCCCAGGCCATAGCGGATCACCTGGTCCGAGATAGGCTCGAAGCGGTGCACCCCGCGGTTGATGTCCGGCGGCTCGAAGGTCAGGCCGAAGTTGTTGACCGCGTCCTCGAACAACACCTTGAGCTTGTCGGTGTCGTCCATCTCCACGGTCATGTTGGCGCAGAAGAATTCGGCCGTGTAATGGACTTTGAGCCAGCCCGTGTGATAGGCCAGTAACGAGTAGGCGGCCGCGTGCGACTTGTTGAAGCCGTAGCCCGCGAACTTCTCCATCTGGTCAAAGATGTAGTCGGCTTTCTCGGCGTCGATGCCCTTCTTGGCTGCGCCCGTACGGAAGATCTCGCGATGCTGCGCCATCTCTTCGGGCTTCTTCTTGCCCATGGCGCGCCGCAGCAGGTCGGCGCCCCCCAGCGTGTAGCCGCCCAGGATCTGCGCGGTCTGCATCACCTGCTCCTGGTAGACCATGATGCCGTAGGTCTCGGAGAGCATGTCGGCCACCAGCGGGTGGGGGTACTCCACCTCCTCACGGCCATGCTTGCGCGCCACGAAGCTGGGGATCAGGTCCATCGGGCCAGGCCGGTACAGCGCGTTCAGGGCGATAAGGTCTTCCAGGCGCGTGGGGCGGGCGTCACGGAGCATGCCCTGCATGCCGCGGCTTTCAAACTGGAACACGGCCTCGGTCTTGCCCTCGGCAAAGAGGCGGTAGGTGGCGGCGTCGTTCAGCGGCAGGTTCTCGAACGCGAAATCTTCCTGCCCCTTGTGGCGCGCGCGGATGAAGTCCTTGGCGATCTCTAGGATGGTGAGCGTGGCTAGGCCCAGGAAGTCGAACTTGACCAGGCCTGCGGCCTCGACGTCGTCCTTGTCGTACTGGCTCACCGCTGAATCACTGCCAGGCTGCTGATAGAGCGGCGTGAAGTCGGTGAGTTTGCCCGGAGCGATCAGCACGCCGCCCGCGTGCATGCCAACGTTGCGCGTGAGGCCCTCGAGCTTCTGGGCCAGGCCCAGGAGGGTCTTCACTTCGTCTTCGCGCGCCAGTCGTTCGGCCAGCACGGGTTCAGCCTCGATCGCGCCCGCAATCGTGATGTGTTGCCCCGGCTTGTTCGGCACCAGCTTGCTGATACCGTCGCAGAAGGTGTAGCTCATGTCCAGCACCCGGCCCACGTCGCGGATGGCGGCGCGGGCGGCCATGGTGCCGAAGGTGGCGATCTGACTGACCGCGTCACGCCCGTACTTATCCTTGACGTATTCGATGACGCGGTCGCGGTTGCCCTGGCAGAAGTCGATGTCGAAGTCGGGCATGGACACCCGCTCCGGGTTCAGGAAGCGCTCAAACAGCAGGTTGTACTGCAGCGGGTCGAGGTCGGTGATCTTCAGGGCATAGGCCACGAGCGAGCCGGCACCCGAGCCCCGGCCCGGCCCGACCGGACAGCCGTTGTTCTTGGCCCAGTTGATGAAATCGGCCACGATCAGGAAGTAGCCTGGGAACCCCATCTTGAGGATGGTGTTGATCTCGAACTCCAGGCGCTCCAGGTAGCGGGGCATCGCCTGGGCCCGCTGCCCCTCGTCGGGGTACAGGTGCGCCATGCGCTCCTTGAGGCCCTCGTGCGAGGCATAGCGGAAGTACTCCTCGATCGGCATGCGTCGGCCGTCGATTTCCGGCGTGGGGAACTCCGGCAGGCGCGGCTTGCCCAGCTCCAGGGTGAGGTTGCAGCGACGCGCGATCTCCAGGGTGTTGGCCACGGCCGCCGGCAGGTCGGCAAACAGCGCCTGCATCTGCGCGGCGCTCTTGAAGTACTGCTCGCGGGTGAACTTGCGCACACGCCGGGCATTGCCCAGGATCTCGCCTTCGGCGATGCAGACACGGGCCTCGTGCGCTTCGTAGTCGTCCTGCGCGAGGAACTGCACCGGGTGGGTGGCCACGACCGGCAGCTTCAGGCCTGCGGCCAGCTGCACGGTGGCCGCGACATGCGCTTCATCATCCGGCCGGCCGGCGCGCTGCACCTCCAGGTAGAAGCGATGCGGAAACAGACTCGCCAGTTTGAGCGCCACCTCGCTGGCACGCTGGCGATCACGGTACTGGCCCTGGGCCAGGGCCTGGCCCACCGGGCCAGCCTGCGCGCCGGACAGCAGCAGCAGGCCCTCGCCAAGCTCTTGCAGCGATTCGAGCGTGCACACGCCCTGGGCGCGCACCACGTTCTGGGTCCACGCGCGTGCGAGCAGCTCGCACAGGTTCAGGTAGCCCCGGTGGTTCTGCACCAGCAGCAGCACACGCGCCAGCTGGCTGGCGTCCGTGCCCAGACCCTGAAGCCAGACCTCTGCGCCCACCAGCGGCTTGACGCCGGCGCCGCGTGCGGCCTTGTAGAACTTGATGGCGCCAAAGAGGTTGTTCAGGTCCGTGAGGGCCAGCGCGGGCTGCTGGTCGGCCGCGGCGGCCTTGACGGTGTCGTCGATGCGGCAGGTGCCGTCCACGATCGAGAATTCGGAGTGCAGGCGCAGGTGAACGAACATGGCTTCATTGTAGGAAGTCGCGAGGCGGCGGCCGAGCCTAAAATCGCCTGCCCGTGCCCGAAATCCTCAACGTTTCCGCTTACAAGTTCGTCTCTCTGGACGACTGCGATGCCCTGCGCGATCAGTTGTTGGACCAGGCAAGCACCACGGGGCTGCTCGGCACGATCCTGCTGGCGCCGGAGGGGATCAACCTCTTTCTCGCGGGCGAGGCGCACCCTCTGCGCCAGTTCCTACGAGACCTGCAATCAGACGCGCGGTTTTCGGACCTGCCGGTCAAGGAAAGCTGGTCGCAGACCGTTCCCTTTCGCAAGCTGCGGGTGAAGGTCAAGCGCGAGATTATCCGAATGAACCACCCCACCATCCGCCCCCAGGCCGGTCGCGCGCCGGCGGTGGATGCAGCCACCGTGCGACGCTGGCTGGATCAGGGACACGACGATGCCGGGCGGCCGGTGGTCACCTTGGACACACGCAATGCCTTTGAAGTGGACGAAGGCAGCTTCGAGGGGGCGATCGACTGGCGCCTGTCCAAGTTCAGTGACTTCCCGGCGGCGGTGCAGGCGAACCGCCAGGCGCTGGAGGGCAAGACCGTCGTGAGCTTTTGCACGGGCGGCATACGCTGCGAGAAGGCAGCCCTCTATCTGCGCGAGGCGGGACTGCAGGACGTCTGGCAGCTGGAGGGCGGCATCCTGCGGTACTTCGAGGAGGTGGGCGGCGCCCATTACCGGGGGCACTGCTTCGTCTTCGACGAACGACGGGCGCTGGACGAAGGCCTGGACGCAGTCCAGGCCTGAGGCTTGCGTCCACCCCGAGACAGAGGCCCTCGGATTCAGCCTCCGCTGCTGCCGGCGGTAATCATCAGGACCGAATCACTTCGCCCATTTCGCCGCGGCGTCCGCGACGCGCTTGCCGAATTGGCGGGCGGTCTCCAGGTCGCCCGGCAGCATCTCCGCCACCGAGGCGTCCGAGGGCGTGGCGGCCATCGCGCCAGCGGCGGAGCCGATCCAGTTGACGTCGTTGCGGCTGGCAGCCTTGGCGTTGGCGGGCATCATGCCGGTGCCGACCCACAGACCGCCGTGCTGCATCGCCAGCGTGGTGAAGTAGGCCAGAGTGCTGGCCTTGTCGCCGGTGGTGCTGGCGCTGTTGGTGAAGCCGGCGAACAGCTTGTTCTTCCAGGCTTGCGTGAACCAGGCCTTGGACGAGGCGTCGGCAAACTTCTTGAACTGCCAGCTCGGGCCGCCCATGTAGGTGGGTGAGCCGAAGACGATGGCGTCGGCCGCGCCCAGCGCCTGCCAGTCGGCGTCGTTGAGGTTGCCGTCGGCGTCGATGGCGATCAGGCGGGCGGCCGCGCCGGCGCCCTCCGCCACGGCCTGGGCCTGGCGCTGGGTGTGGCCGTAGCCGGAGTGATAGACGATTGCGATAGATGCCATGGTGGTTTTCTCCAGTGAGTTGATGTTGGATGACAGGATGGAAATCAGTTCGGGGCGAGGTCGAAGAACAGCACCTCGGCCTCATGCCCCCGGGTCAGTTCGACAGCGGCTTCGCCTTCTAGCTTCGCAGCATCGCCCCCGCGAAGCGGCGTGCCGTTGACGGAGATCTCGCCGCGCACCAGGTGCACGTAGGCCTTGCGGCCAGGGGCCAAGTGCAGGCGTGCCGACTCGGCGCCGTCAAACAGGCCCGCATAGACGCGGGCATCGGCGTGGATCTTGACCGAACCCTCGGCCGCGTCGGGCGAGGCCACGAGGCGCAGCCGGCCGCGCTTGTCGGCATCAGCGAAGGATTTCTGCTCGTAGCTGGGCGCAATACCGCGAACGTTCGGCTCGATCCAGATCTGCAGGAAATGGGTGACCTGTTCGGGCGCGTGATTGAACTCGCTGTGCATCACGCCGGTGCCAGCGCTCATACGCTGCACGTCACCGGGCGGGATGCCCTTGACGTTGCCCATGCTGTCCTTGTGCGCGAGGCTGCCTTGCAGCACGTAGCTGATGATTTCCATGTCGCGGTGCCCGTGCGTGCCGAAGCCGGTGCCGGGGGCGATGCGGTCTTCGTTGATCACGCGCAGCGGCCCGAAGCCCATGTGCTCGGGGTCGTAGTAGCCGGCGAAGGAGAAGCTGTGGAAGGAATCGAGCCAGCCGTGGTTGGCGTGGCCGCGGTCTTCGGATTTGCGCAGGGTCAGCATGGCGGTTCAGTCGGTGGGGAGGTGGTTGTCACGTGCAGTCCGCATCTTGGGCGCTCGGGGCGCACTTCAAGGCGATGCCGTTTGATGGCATCATTCAAAAATTCTGAATGATGCCCATGTCCAACGCGCGCGAAGTCCTGACCCCGGAGGCCCTGGTGCTGCTGCAGTCGGTGGCGCGTGCGGGCAGCTTTGCCGCCGCCGCCCGGGCTCTGGGGCTGGTGCCCAGCGCGGTGACCTACCGCGTGCGCCAGATCGAAGATGCCCTGGACGCCCTGCTCTTTGACCGCAGCTCCCGGCAGGCCCGGCTGACGGCAGCAGGCACCGAGCTGCTGCGCGAGGGCGAGCGCCTGCTGTCCGAGGTCGATGCGGTCGCCAACCGCGTGCGGCGCGTGGCTACCGGCTGGGAGTCACAGCTCACGCTGGCCGTGGACACGCTGCTGTGCCCCGTCACGGTCATGGAGCTGGCGCAGGCCTTTCTCGAGGTCGCCCCGCAGACGCGCCTGCGGCTGCGCGACGAGGCGCTGTCGGGGACAGTCGAATGCCTGGTGTCAGGCCAGGCCGACCTCGCCCTGGGCATCGCGCTGGAGACCGGCACCGAGGCTGGCATCCGCAGCCGGGTGATGGGCGAGCTCGAGTTTGTCTTTGCAGTGGCGCCCCATCACCCGCTGGCACGGGCACGCGAGCCTCTGGCCGACGACCTGCTGCAAGGCCACCGCGCGGTGGCCGTGGCCGACTCGGTACAACGGGGCAGCGCCATCACCCTGGGTCTGCTGGCGGGCCAGGACGTGCTGACCGTGCCCACCATGCAGTCCAAGCTCGAGGCGCAGATGCGGGGGCTGGGCGTGGGCTTCCTGCCGGCGCCCCTGGCGCGCCCGCAGGCCAAGGCCGGGCGCCTGGTGATCAAGCGCACCCAGCGGCCGGCCCGCGTCACCCGCGTGAGCTACGCCTGGCGCGAGGCCGTCGCGGGCGAGCCCGGTCGCGCGCTGGCCTGGTGGCTCAAGCAACTGGAAAGTCCGGCGACCCGGCGGTCCTTGCTGCAGCGCCGCGCCGGCACCTCGCGGCCGTAGTGCCACAATGTCCGACAACCATGGCACGCTCCCCTTCTCCCCCCACCCCTCGCCCCGCCGCCCGGCGGATCGCCGTGATCGGTGCCGGCATCGCGGGCCTGGCGTGCGCGCGGACGCTGATACAGGCGGGCCACGAGGTCACCCTGATCGAAAAGAGCCGCGGCTATGGCGGGCGCATGGCCTGTCGCAGCACCCCCTACGGCGGCTTTGACCATGGCGCGCAGTACTTCACCGTGCGCGACCCGCGCTTTGCGCAGGTACTCGCCCTCACGCCCGCCCTGTGCCGCCCCTGGAGCGCCAACGCGGTGCGTGTGCTCGATCCGCACGGGCGGGTGGCTGAGGCCGCCCTGGATCGGCGCGAAGCGCACTGGGTGCCCGTCCCGGGCATGAACGCCCTGGCGCGGCACTGGGCCCAACCGATCGCCCAGACCGGACGGGTGCACCTGGAGACCCGCGTCACGCGCATCGAGCGCGACACGCTGGAGCCGGCCTGCTGGCAACTGCGGATCGACGCGCCGGGCCAGTCCGTGCAGGTGCTCTCGGGCTTCGATCAGGTGATGCTGGCCATCCCCAGCGTGCAGGCGGCGGAGTTACTACGCGCCTCGGCCCTTGCGCCGGACTTCATGGAACGTCTCGAGCAGGTGCGGGTCGCACCCTGCTGGACGCTGATGGTGGCCTTCCCCCAGGCACAACAACCAGGCCTGCCCCACCTGGGACCCCAATGGAATGCCGCGCGCAGCACCCACCACCGCATCGCCTGGCTCTCGCGCGAATCGTCCAAGCCCGGGCGTGACCCGATCGAGCGCTGGACGGTCCAGGCCAGCGCCGACTGGTCCGACGAACACCTGAACGACGACCCACAGCGCGTCACCGCCAAACTGCTCAAGGGCTTTGCCGAAGTCACGGGCATCCACGCCACGCCCACCCACGCCCAGGTGCATCGCTGGCTGTACGCCAAGACCTCGGTACCCCTGGGCACTAGCCACCTCTGGAACGCCTCGGCGGGCCTGGGGCTGTGTGGCGACTGGTGCATTGGCCATCGCGTCGAGGACGGTTTCGTGTCCGGCCTGGAGCTGGCGCTGGCCGCAGCCTGAAGGGCCTGCGCGGGGAACTGCCGTGACGCGTGACGCCGGCTACACCGGCCGCTTCGCCCCGTCGCCCACTGGCCCGCTGCACGCCGGCTCGCTGGTCGCAGCCCTGGCCAGCTGGCTGGACGCGCGGGCGCACGGCGGCCGCTGGCTGGTACGACTGGAGGATGTGGACCGTCCGAGATGCGTGCCGGGGGCGAGCGAACGTATCCTCGCCCAGCTCGACGCGCTGGGCCTGCAACCCGACGCGCCCCCCCAGTACCAGTCCGCGCGCGAGAGCCTCTACCAGGCGGCGCTGGACCGGCTCGTGGCAGCGGGCCAAGCCTACCCCTGCGGCTGCTCGCGCAAGGACATCGAACAGGCCGGCCAGGCCCAAGGACACGCGCGCGAACGCCACGGCGAACTGATCTACCCCGGCACCTGCCGCGAGGGCCTGCAGGGCAAGCCCGCACGCGCCTGGCGCCTGCGCACCGACGGCGCGGATCCCATCGCCTGGACCGACCGGCGCCTCGGGCTACAACAGCAGGACGTGGCCCGCGAGGTGGGCGATTTCGTGCTGCGGCGCGCCGACGGCCTGTGGGCCTACCAGCTTGCGGTGGTGGTGGACGACGCCGACCAGGGCATCACCGACATCGTGCGCGGCGAGGACCTGGCCGACAACACCGCGCGCCAGATCCTGCTGCAAGGCGCCCTGGGACTGCCCACGCCGCGCTACCTGCACACCCCGCTGGTGCGCGACGCGCAGGGCGAGAAGCTGTCCAAGCAGAACGGCGCGGCGCCCCTGGACACTGACCGGCCGCTGGAACGCCTGCAGGAGGCCGCCGCCGTGCTGGGCCTGCAGGTGACCGCCACCTCGGTGAGCGAAGGGCTGGCGCAGGCCGTGCGGGCCTGGCGCGCCCAGGCCTGAGAGGCGCGTGCCGGCAGCGGCGGCGCCCGACGACAATACGGGCATGAGCGAGACCTCCCCCGTGCAGGTGGCCGCGGGCCCGACCGCCCCCGAGGGCGTAGCGCACCCACGCACCATCCGCAGCTTCGTACGCCGCGCCGGTCGCACCACGATCGGTCAGGCCAAGGCCTTCGAGACGCTGGGCCCGCGTTTCCTGCAGCCCTATACCGGCCAGGACCTGGACCTTGCCGCTGCCTTCGGGCGCGAGGCGCCGGTGGTCCTGGAAATCGGCTTCGGCATGGGCGAGGCCACCGCCCACATCGCAGGCCTGATGCCCGAGAAGAACTTCCTGTGCTGCGAGGTGCACGAGCCCGGGGTCGGCGCGCTGCTCAAACGCATCGGCGAGCAGGGCCTGCAGAACATCCGCATCGTGCAGCACGACGCGGTGGAGGTGGTGGACCACATGCTCGCCCCGGCGTCACTGGCGGGCATCCACATCTTCTTTCCCGACCCCTGGCACAAGCTGCGGCATCACAAGCGCCGCCTGATCCAGCCGCCACTGGTGGCCCGGCTCGCCACCCGCCTAGCCCCGGGCGGCTACCTGCACTGCGCCACCGACTGGGAACCCTACGCGCAGCAGATGCTGCAGGTGCTGTCAGACGCGCCGGCGCTTCGCAACACGGCCAACGGCTTCGCGCCCAAGCCGCACTACCGCCCCCTCACCAAGTTCGAGAACCGTGGCCTGAAGCTGGGGCACGGGGTGTGGGATGTGGTATTCGAGAAACGCTGATGCGCCGAGGGCCCACCGCATGACCGCTCCCGCTCCGTCCACGCCCCGGATCACCATCGAAGGCGGCATCGCCACCCTCACCCTGAACCGGCCGGCACACCGCAATCGGCTGGAGGATGCCGACCTGCGCGCCCTCATGGAGGCCTTCGCGCAAATCGATGCCGACCCGCAGGTGCGGGTGGTGGTGCTGACTGCGAACACGCAGGGCCAACCCCGGCCGGTGTTCTGCGCGGGCTACCACATCGGGGACTTCGATGGCGCGGACCACGACCCGGGCCTGTTCGAGCGGGTGGCCGACGCCCTGGCGAGCCTGCGAGCCGTGACGATCTGCGCGCTCAATGGCAGCGTGTACGGCGGGGCCACGGATTTTGCGCTGGCCTGCGACCTGCGTATCGGTCTGGCGGGCACGGAGCTGCGCATGCCCGCCACCGCGCTGGGCCTGCATTACTACCCCAGCGGCCTGCAACGCTATGTCGCGCGCCTGGGAATTTCGGGCGCGAAGCGGGCCTTCCTCACGG
>CAZUKC010000002.1:26341-26681 GCA_964620375.1 uncultured Ramlibacter sp.
CGCGCAGCAGCTGATGGACCTGGGTGCCTTCGAGGAGCTCGCACCTACGCAGGAAGCCCTGCAGGCCAGCGTGCAACAGCCGGCCACCGAGATCTGCGCGCTCGCGCCGTTGGCGGTGCAGACCACCAAGCAGTCCTTGAATGAAATTTCGAGCGGGCGCTACGACCTCCCGGCGATGCGCGAGCGCGAGCGGCTCACCGCAGGCAGCAAGGATTTCGCGGAGGGGCGCCTGGCCTTCCAGGAAAAGCGGACCCCAAGGTTTCGGGGGGAGTGAGCTGCAGGCTCAGGCGCGCTGCGCCACCCAGTCCTGCACCGACTTCAAGGCCGCCGGCAGCGCGCT
>CAZUKC010000003.1:0-25384 GCA_964620375.1 uncultured Ramlibacter sp.
CAGGCGCACCACCCCATCGATCTCGGGCGCATCCGCGTAGGAGCGCCCCACCCCACCCTTGCGGCCCAGCGCGGGCGCCGAGTCCACCAGCACCTGCATGGACGCGCCGATGCGCGCCTGCAGCTTGGCCGCCGACACCTCCTCGGCCACCGCCATGAAGCGCGCGCGGCGCTCTTCGCGCACTTCCTTGGGCAACATGCCGGGCAAGTCGTTGGCGACGGCGCCCTTGACGTCGCTGTAGGCAAAGCAGCCCGCGCGGTCGATGCGCGCCTCGCGCATGAAATCGAGCAGGTGCTCGAACTCGGCCTCGGTCTCGCCCGGGAAGCCGGCGATGAAGGTGCTGCGAATCACGAGCTCGGGGCAGGCCGCGCGCCAGCGCTCGATGCGCTCGAGATTGCGCTCGCCACTGGCGGGGCGCTTCATGCGGCGCAAGACATCGGGATGACTGTGCTGAAACGGCACATCCAGATACGGCAGCACGAGGCCCTGCGCCATCAGCGGGATCACCTCGTCCACAGAGGGATAGGGGTAGACGTAATGCAGTCGCACCCACGCACCAAAGGGCTCGGCCATTTCGCCCAATGCACGGGCCAGCTCGAGCAGCCGGGTGCGCACCGGGCGGCCGTCGTGAAAGCCGGTGCGGTACTGCACATCGACGCCGTAGGCCGAGGCGTCCTGGCTGATCACCAGCAGTTCCTTCACGCCGCCCTCAAACAATGCGCGCGCCTCTTTGAGCACATCACCAATCGGGCGGCTCACCAGATCGCCACGCATCGAGGGGATGATGCAGAAGGTGCAGCGGTGGTTGCAACCTTCGCTGATCTTCAGGTAGGCGTAGTGGCGGGGCGTGAGCTTGATGCCCGCCTCGCCAAAGCCCCCAGCCTGCGGCACGAGGTCTAGGAAGGGATCGTGCGGCTTGGGCAGGTGGGTGTGGACCGCGTCCATCACCTCCTGCGTGGCGTGGGGGCCAGTGACCGCCAGCACCGAGGGGTGGATGTTGCGCACCAGGTTGCCACCGTCGTCGCCCTCGCGCGCGCCCAGGCAGCCGGTGACGATCACACGCCCGTTCTCGGCCAGCGCCTCGCCGATGGTGTCCAGGCTTTCCTTCACGGCATCGTCGATGAAGCCGCAGGTGTTGACGATCACCAGGTCGGCGCCCTGGAAGGTCTTGGAGGTCTGATAGCCCTCGGCCGAGAGCTGGGTGAGGATCAATTCGGAATCGGTCAGCGCCTTGGGGCAGCCCAGGCTGACGAAGCCGACGCGCGGCGGCGCGCTTGAGGTCTGGGGGGTCGGGGTGGCGGTGGTGTCGCTCATGACCGTATTGTCCCTGCTCCGGGGAACCAGGGCCCGGGCCGCGTCCGCCGCGGGGTCGCTAGCGCTTGACGGTGAAGGCCCCAAACATCTGCTCGGTCTGCTTCTGAAGCTGGTCCTGCATGGTCTCGAACAGAGTCTTGGACTGTTCGAGGTAGTTGCCCATGAGACCCTGCATCATGGGGTTTTGGGCATTGGTGAACTGCGCCCACATCTCGGGCGTGAGGGTGGCCGACTGCTCGGCCAGCTTGGCCTGCATGTCGGTAAAGGCCTGCACGTTCTTCTCGAGGTAGTGGCCCATGAAGCCCTGCATGGCGTTGCCGTAGAAGCGGATCATGTTGGCCAGTGCGGCCTCGGTGAACATGGGCGCGCCGCCCGCTTCCTCTTCCAGGATGATCTGCAGCAGGATGCTGCGGGTCAGGTCCTCACCGGTCTTGGCGTCGCGCACGACGAAGGACTGGCTTTCCAGCACGAGCTGCTTGACCTCGGCCAGGGTGATGTAGCTGGAGGTGTCGGTGTCGTACAGGCGCCGGTTTGGGTACTTCTTGATGACGCGCTGGGCGGGCTTGTCGGCCTGGGGCTTCTTGGAATGCAATTCGACCGCTCCTGTTGAAGGCCGGATTCTAGGAGCCGCCACCGCAATCCATCCCCGGGATCACCCGGGGGTAGGCCGGGGCCCGGCGGGGATAATCCGAGCCATGAACCCGTGGATCGACGTGGCCGCCGAGGCCGACCTGTTTGACGACTGCGGCATCGCCGTCCCCGTGGCGGGGCGCGAGATCGCCCTGTTTCGTATCGACGGCCAGGTCTGGGCCACGGACAACCAGTGTTCGCACGGCGACGCCCGCCTGTGCGAAGGCTTCGTGGAAGGCCATGAGGTGGAGTGCCCCTTCCACCAGGGCCGCTTTGACGTGCGCACCGGCGCCGTGACCTGCCGGCCCGCCACCGAGCCGATCCGAACCTGGCCCGTGAAGATCGAAGGCGGGCGCGTCTTCGTGCAGGAAAACGTATGACACTGGACGACCTCTACCCCCTCTACGACGCAGATCGCGGCACGCTCTCCACTCGGGGGCAGCGCGAGTTCCTGAAGACGCTGCAGTCCGAGGGACTGCGCTACGCGCCCTACGCCCAACGCGTCGGCCCGGGATTTGCCACCGCCGCCAGCGAGCTCAAACGCGCACTCGACGCCTCGGTGCTGCCCGCATTCCAGGCCGTCCTAGGCAAGGTCACCGGAGAGCGCTTCACGCAGGCCTACTGCGACGTTCGGCTGTACCCGCAAGGCCAGGAACTCGCGCAGTGGACCGAGGGGCACTGGGCGGGGCAGCGGCTGACGGTGATGGTGGCCTTCGTGCTGTCCATCCCCCCGGACGACAGCCTGGACAGCATGGCCCGCGCGAGCCTGCTGTCGCTCTTCGAAGAGAGCTCCTGGGATCCGCAGGTCAAGAAGCTCGGAAAAAAGGGCAAGCTGCGTGAACGCCTGAACGTCGACACTGTCAACGCGGTCCTGAGCGATCTGGTGTTCGAGGGTTTCAACCCCTATGACCTCGACGGCTTCGAACTGGAGATCATGATCGACGGCTGCGCCGACACCCGATTCGATCGCCTGCGCCGCGAGGCCCTGGGCACGCCCCTGCAGAAAGCGCGCAGCTCGACGACAGTGTTCAAAGGGACGCCCGCCCCGATCACGCTGGCCAACGTCGCGCGTGAAGTGCCGGTGCTGATCGCGGCGCTGGCCAAGGTGCTGGGGGTCAAGCGGTTGGACCCGACGGCGCTGCAGGCAGGCGATTCGCTCTACGCCCTGATGGGATTCGACGAGTCGCTCACGCGTTCACTGGTTCGCTCCATCCAGATGCACTTCGACGTGCTGCACGTGGTGGGAGGCCCGAGCATGGTCACCGTGGGTGACGCGATCGCCTTCGCCCAGGAAATCCTGGAATCGCGCGAACTGGCGTGAGGCGCCTGAGGGCGCGCCGCTGACCGCTGACTTCAGGGGCTGGGCTTGGAAGGCGCTGTGGGCTCGCCGCTGGCGTGGTGCCCGCCCGAGGCCTCCAGGATGCCGGAAATCACCAGCACGGCGATGACCAGGCCGGCCGTCAGCATCGACGCGTTGTCCTTGATGAAGGACGACCAGATCGAGAGGATCGCGCCCACGATCCACAGGCCGATGAAGTAGACGATGGCCCGTACGAACATGCGTGCCAGGCGCCCGACCAGCACGCGGATCGGACCAACCAGGGTGAACAGCAGGACGGATCCCACCAGCACACCGATGCCCCACAGGACATCGAGGTCGCGCTGCTGGGCCAACCCATACCAGGCCATCGCGCCAACGATAAAACCGACAGCAGCGGCGTAGCCCATGACGGAGGATTGCTCGGCGTTCTCATGCGCCGCGGCGCGCTCGGCATCGGACATCGAGTTCCAGGCCGCCATGTTGTGGTGGTAGGTGGCGAGCGCCGATTCGTATTCGGCCATCGCCTCCATGTAGTGGGCGGTACAGAAATTACGACCGCTGGGAATCTCTGTACGGCATCGGCTGCAGGTGGCCATGGTGGTGACTCGTTCTCCGGATCGTGATCAATTTGCAGATCATAGACAGGCGCAGTGTGCGCGCCACCTATCCCGAGCGGCAGGCGGATGCTCCAAAAGTTCGTACCAGTGGGGTCTTGGGAAAGGTCTGCGAGTACGCAAGGAACGCCGCGTATACGAAAAAAGAACGCGAATCAAAGTGGTGCCGCGACGCGCCATGATCCGGCCCCTTCGGCTGCAACAGGGTCGTTTAAAGTGGGACCGAAAACGAGGAGGTCAATGAGATGAACGACCATTACAACCGTCGGCGCCTGTTGCAGATGGCTGCCGCGACGGGTCTGACCATGGCGTGGTGCGGTGTGGCTGCACAGACATTCCCCCACAAGCCGATGCGTGTGATCGTGGGCTTCACCCCCGGCGGAGCGGCCGACGTGATGACGCGCATCATTGCCAAGGGCTTGTCGGCCGAACTGGGGCAGCAGGTCATCGTAGAAAACAAGCCTGGCGCGGACGGCATCATTTCGGCGCAGGAAGTGATGCGTGCGCCACCCGACGGCTACACCATCCTGATGGGGACCAACACGGCGATGGTGGCCGTGCCCTCGCTGCGGCCCAACCCGCCCTACGACCCATTCAAGGCCTTCACCCCAATCAGTTCGGCGGGTGAGTTCTCGATGTTCCTGGCGGTGGCACCCAACCTGCCCGTGAAGAACCTCGCCGAATTTCTCGACCTGGTGGCGGCGAACCCCAGCAAGTTCAGTTCGGCTTCCAGCAATAGTGCGTCAGAACTGGCGATGCTGCAGTTGCTCTCCTCGCGCAACATCAAGGTGGTCAATGCCCGATACAAGGGCGACGCGCAAGCGCTGACCGATCTGGCCAGCGGACAGGTGCACATGATGTTCTCGACCGGTACGCTCATGCCCGGTCTGGTCAAGGAAGGCAAGGCAAAGGCGCTGGTGACCTTATTGCCGCGGCGAAGCCCCCTCATGCCCGATGTACCCACCGCGAGCGAACTGGGCATAGGCAAGCTGACCATCACGCCCTGGGCCGGTTTTTTCGGGCCGCCTGGGATGCCGGGTGATGTCACCGAAAAACTCAGCGCCGGCCTGCGCGCGGCGCTCGCTCGCGCTGATGTCCGTGATCAGTTGGTGGGCCAGGGTTTTTCTAGCTACGGCATGACGCCAGCGGAATTCGCGGTGTTCTTTCGCCGCCAGTACGACGGCTTCGGGACTACCGTGCGCGAGAACAACGTGAAGTTCGATTGAGTCCGATGACTGGATGATTTTTGATATTCGGGCACGTATGTCAAACCGGCCAGCCTGCCCCTTTTGTTCCTCGGAAAACACGATCTTCAAGGAACGGGTACACCGCTGGGAATGCCAGGATTGCGATGAACGGTTTGAAGATCCTGCGGCCCGCCAAACCGCCCCGCAAACCATTTTTCTTTCGTATGCCCACAAGAGCGAGCGATCGGACGACTACGACATCTCGCAGGACCTGGTGTGGCTAGTCAAGGAAGCACTTGAAAAGGATGGCCACCAGGTCTGGATCGATCAAGAAGGCATACGCGGGGGCACCCAGTGGCGCGAACAGATCACCGACGCCATCACGACCCACAAGCATTTCCTGGCCTTCTTGTCTCGACGCTCGGTACGCCAAGAACCCAACGTCTGCCTCAATGAAGTCGCGATTGCGATCAAACACAATCGGATCATCCAGACCATCCTGACCGAGAGCGAGAGTCGAGTCTCGGCCCCCTTGACGCTCAGCAGCATCCAGTGGCACCAATTTTCCGACTGGAAGGCCATCAAGGACGGCCACAAGACCGGCCCCAAGGGCGAAAATTGGGAGACTTGGTTCACCACCCTGATGGCGGGGATACGCCAAAGCCTGGCCGATATCACCCACCAGAAAGCAGTGGGCGAGCTGGCCGAACTCAAAAAAATCCTGCGGCCCGCTTCGTTTGATGCAGCGATCATCCAGGGGGTGGAAGGATTCTTCGGCAGAGGGTGGCTGTTTGATGCCTTTCAAGGGTGGCTGCCATCGGATCAACGAATTTTTTGGCTTAAAGGCACGCCCGGAATCGGGAAAAGCGCCTTTGCGGCCAAGCTGGTGCACAGCGGCAATTCGTCCAT
Organism: uncultured Ramlibacter sp.; assembly: GCA_964620375.1. Lineage (GTDB taxonomy): Bacteria > Pseudomonadota > Gammaproteobacteria > Burkholderiales > Burkholderiaceae_C > Ramlibacter. Next base: position 5,976 of record CAZUKC010000003.1, read on the forward strand.
CGTCGGATTTTTTAAATGCGACTTTCAGGCGCTCAAATCCGCTGAAGAATCTGCCAGTGAATGCATCCGAACGCTGGCGTATCAACTGGCTAGCAGGTTGCCTGATTACCGAATCAAGCTCCTGCGAGGGCAGCTGGTCGATGCCGAGACGGTGCAAAAAAAGACTGCCGACGATTTGTTTTCATATCTGATCACGGAGCCACTCAATCGCTCCGAAAAGATCGCCGAGGATCAGCGCCTGGCCCTGGTGATTGATGCCCTCGATGAGGCGGGCAGACCGGTAAGCGGCAAGATGGTCAACCCGCTGGCAGATCTTTTGTACAAACACGCGGATCAATTGCCCCCATGGCTGGGCATCGTGATCACCTCGCGACCAGAGGCTTATCTTCAGCAGCAATTGGGCGCCAAGTTCTCGCCGCTGATCATCGATGGCGCCACCGAAAACAACCGCGCGGATATCAAAGACTATCTGGAAACTCGTCTAGACCCTTCCATCGGTGAGCCGCAGCGGGCGCAGATCATTCAGGCGGTGATGGACAAGAGCGGTGGCACCTTCCTGTATCTCAAGCGGGTGGAAGTTTCGTATGACTTGTCGAAGCCGCAGATGCTTCCCAACGGCTTGGATGATCTTTTTTACAGAGACTTCGAGCGCTATTTCCCGGATCCCCAAGCCTACGCAGTCAAAACGGAGAAGTTCTTGCGGCTGCTGGCGGTTGCGCCAGGGCCGCTGCCCCGGCAGTTGGCCCAAGCGATTTTGGGCTGGCAAGCGCGCGACGTGACGCAGTACGTGACGCAGCCCATGGCCAGCCTCCTGACCGAGAGCGAAGCGGGTCTGCAGTTTTTTCATCAGTCCATCAAGGATTGGTTGCAAGACGGGGCGCGCAGTGGCACCTACCAGGTCAATCACACCGGCGCCACCGAGATGGGCGAATTCTTATGGAAAGAGTTCGAGAAGGGAGCCGCTGGCAAGGGAGCTGGTGAACCCGATTGGAGCCCGTTTGTCTTGAATTGGCTGGCCGGTCTGCTTGTACGCACCCAGGCCTGGAGCCGCATTGCGGATCTGGATCGCTTTGAACACTATCTGGGCGAGCACCAGAAGTTTTATTTTCAACTAGCGATTCAAAGACGGCTGGCGGATCTGACTTGCGAACGGGAGGGTCCGCAATCCGAACACTACGCAGCGCGCCTCACGCGCTTGGGCGAGATGCTGGAACAGACAGGCCAGTACCCCGCAGCATTGGAGGCACTAAACGAGGCTGTGGCGATCTATGCGCAGTCGGAAGGCAGGGGCAGTGCCCCATTCGCAAGCGCCCTCAACGCCCTGGCGGGCGTCTGGTGCGCGCTGGCAGACTACGAAAAGGCCGAAAAACTCTACGAACAGGCGCTGGCGATTCGGGAAAAACTGTTAGGGAGCCGCCACCCCGACACCGCGCAAACGATGGCGGATCTTGGGGGCTTGCTCCAATCCATTTCCAAGTTCGACCGGGCGCAGACGTTGTATGGGGACGCCCTGCGCGTGATTCAGGCGCTTCACGGCCCCAATGATCCGGTCACTGCGCTCTACACCACCTTCCTGGCGGGCATCTACGAAGAAAAGGGCGATTACCAGGAGTCGGAAAAGCTGTTCCGGCATGCGCTGGCCATCGGTCGAACGCATCTGGGTGATTCGGATCCCGACTTGTCGCTGTCGATCGGCTATGTTGGCTGGACGCTGGCGTCCAAGGGCGAGTATGCAGGGGCTGAAGACTGCTACCACGAAGCCCTGGCGATTCAGAAAGAAAGTCTGGGCCCGGAGCACCCGCACACGGCTCGCACGCTGATGTATCTGGGCGACATACGTCTGAAGCAAGGCGACGCGCGGAGCGCCGACGCGTACTACCAGCAGTCACTGGCATTGCGAAAAATGATTTTTGGCGATGATCATCCGGATACGGCACGAACTTTGATGAGTGTGGCCTGGTCGGCTCAGTGCAAGGGCCAAGCTGCCGATGCAGGTCAGATGTATGCGCACGCCTTGAAGGTCTTCGAGGACACCTGCGGCCCCGATTACCCCGACACAGGCAATGCCTTGAATCACCTGGGATCTTGGTGTTTGCGGTATCAGGATGATGTAGCCCAGGCGAAAGACCTGCTGGATCGATCCCTTCGGGTTCACGAGCGCTTGCTAGGCGCAGACCACCCCTATACCTTGCGAACTCTGGCTCACCATGCAGAGTTGTTGATGGCGCAAGGCGAAGTGCAAGGCGCCTGCGAGGCATTGGCGCGCGTGGTCGAAAAGCGTCGCGTCGTGCTTGGGGCCGGACACCCCGACAGCGTCTTGGCGGCTGCGTGTCTGTCGTGGGTCGAAGATCGGATGAAGTCTGGCGATGCCGGCCTTGCGTCCTGGAAAGAGATGCCCAACCCCAACAGCTTGCGATTGGCGGTTCGCTAGGGGGTCACAGGACGCGCCGCAATACCAAAAGCCCCTGCAAATCAATGACTTGCAAGGGCTTAAATTGGTAGGCGCGATTGGACTCGAACCAACGACCCCCACCATGTCAAGGTGGTGCTCTAACCAGCTGAGCTACGCGCCTAAGTTCGTTCGAAGCCCAAGATTCTAGCAGGATTCGGTCAAGACCCCGCTCAGCGCCGTCGCGCGGCGCGCACGCCGGCGACCTCCTTCACCTGCCCCAGCACCGCGCCGAGACGGTGGGAGTCGCTGATTTCCACGGTGAACGTCATCCAGGCCGTCCCCTTGATGGATTGGGTCTGCACGCCCACCACGTTCATCTTCTCCTTGGCAAAGACCTCGGAGATGTCACGCAGCAGCCCCTGTCGGTCGGCGGCCTCGACCGACACGTCCACCGGGTAGACGGCCTGGGCGTCGGCGCGGGGGCGTCCCCACTCCACCTCGATCACCCGCTCGGGGTTGCGCGCGATGAACTCGCGCAGGTTGCTGCAGTCGCTGCGGTGGATGCTCACGCCCTTACCCCGGGTGACAAAACCGCCGATCGCATCGGGCGGCGCCGGCTTGCAGCACTTGGCCAACTGGGTCATGAGCGAGTCCACGCCCACCACCAGCACCCCGCCCTTGGGCGCCGCCGGCGTGGCGCGGGGCTTCTTCAGAAGGAATTCGTCCTGCGGCAAGGTGGCTGGCGCAGGACGGAACAGGGCCTCAATGGTGCGCAGGGAGAATTCGTCCTTGCCCACCACCGCGAACAGGTCCTCGGCCGACTTGAACCCCAGCTGCGAGGCCAGGTCGTCTAGCCGCACCGCGGTGCGCCCTTCCCGCTGCAGCAGCTTCTCGACCGCCTCGCGGCCGCGTGCGACGGTCTCCTCCTTGAACTGCTCGTTGAACCAGGCCCGCACCTTGGCCCGAGCGCGCTGGCCCGCCAGAAAACCCAGCTCGGGGTTGAGCCAGTCCCGTGACGGCCCACCCTCCTTGGCCGCGATGATCTCCACCGTCTGGCCGTTCTTCAGCGGGGTGTTGAGCGGCACCATCGCGCCGTCCACCCGCGCGCCGCGGCAGCGGTGGCCCAGGCTGGTGTGCACGGTGTAGGCGAAATCCACCGGGGTTGCGCCCTGGGTCAGTTCGACCACCGAGGCCTGCGGCGTGAGCACGTAGATGCGGTCCTCGAACAGGCCCTCGCCACCGCTGGCCAGATCCCGCTCCCACGCGAGCAGCTGGCGCAGCACCGCGATCTTGGTGTCGTACTCGCCGCTGGCCGAAACGCCCGCGTAGCCCTTGGCCCCCGCCTCCTTGTAGGCCCAGTGCGCCGCCACGCCGTGCTCGGCGTGATCGTGCATGGCCTGGGTGCGGATCTGGATCTCGATCGGACGGCCCGCCGCATCGCGCACCACGGTGTGCAGCGACTGGTAGCCATTGGGCTTGGGGCGTGCGATGTAGTCGTCGAATTCGCTGGCGATGGGTTCGAACTGCTGGTGCACCCAGGACAGTGCGGCATAGCACTCGCGCACCTCCTGCACGATCACGCGCAGGGCCCGCACGTCGAACACGTGGTCGAAGTCCAGCGACTTGCCCCGCATCTTGCGCACGATGCTGTAGATATGTTTGGGCCGACCCGCCACCTGTGCGTGAACCCCCTGCGCCTGCAGCTCGCCCTCCAGGCGCGCGCGCAGCTGCTCGACATACGACTCGCGCTCGACGCGTCGCTCGTCGAGCAGTCGGGCCACCTGCTTGTAGGTCTCGGGCTCGAGGAAGCGAAAGGCCAGGTCCTCCATCTCCCACTTGACCTGCCAGATGCCCAGGCGGTTGGCCAAGGGCGCAAAGATGTCCAGAGCCTCTCGCGAGACGCTGGTCGGTGGCGGAGTACGCGAGGCGGCGTGCCAGCGCAGGGTCTGCAGCCGCGAGGCCAGACGCAGCATCACCACACGCAGGTCGCGCGAGAACGCCAGCAGCATCTTGCGGATGTTCTCGGCCTGGGCGCGCGGCCCCTCGCCCTGGCGGGCCTGGCGCTGCACCGCCATCAGCTGGTTGGTGGCCAGGGCCAGTTCGGCATAGCTCTCGCCGAAGCCGCGGGCGATGGTTTCCTGCGGGCGGGCCAGATAGGGACAGGCATGCACCAAGTAGCTGGCGGCCTGCATGGCCTGCGAGCCCCCCATGTGCTGCAGGATCGCGGCGACCGCGTCGGCATGGGCCAGGGTGTTCTCGCCGGTGTCCAGGGTCTCGTGGGCGATCAGGGGTTCGGCGAAATTGCGGGCGCGCGCCAGGGCATCGGCCTGCTGCGGCAGGGCCTGTTCCGCCGCCGCGACGAGGCCCGAAACCGGTACCGCGTCGCCGGCTCGCACCGACTGGCTCTTCATGGGGATGCGCGAACGTTCAGGGCAGCAGGAAAGAGACGACAGCTTCCACCTGGTCGCGGGGCACGAAGGTAGGCGCATGGCCCACGCCAGCGAACTCGACGAGACGGGCGCGCGGACCACGCTGGGTCATGGCGCGCGCGGTCTCGGCCAGCAGCAGGTCGGACTCAGCCCCTCGCACCAGCAGGGTCTGTGCGGTGATGCGGTCCCACATCTGCCACAGCAGGGGCTCTGCGTCGCGCGTGGCCTGCTCGGTGAGCGTCTCGTAAGGGACCGCGATCGCCGGGTCGTAATGCAGGCCGAATCCGCCACCCGGCAAGGGCCGCAGCATGGGCCGCGACAGGGCCATCCACTCCTGGGGCGTGTGGGGGCCGAAGGTGGCCGCCACCGCGGCCAGCGCACCCGCCGCCTCCTGCTCGGTGGCGTAGGGCCCCATGCGGCCCACGTAGGTACGCAGTCGCTGCAGCGCCTTCCACTCGATCACCGGTCCGATGTCGTTCATGACCAGCCGCCGCACCGGCACAGGCAGCGGCGTGTCGGGCGTGCCCAGCAGGCCCATCGCGATCAGGCCTCCCATGCTGGTGCCGACCCAGTCCAGCACCTGCAGGGGCGCCTGCCGGTGGACCTGGGCGAGGAACTGGACCATGTCGGCCACATAGGTGGGGATGACGTACTGGCGCGGGTCGGCCAGCCGGGTGCTGTCGCCGCGGCCCGCCATATCCGGGCACAGCACGCGCAACTGGCCACCGGCAGCCTCAAGCAGGGCCTGGGCCAGCACGTCGAAGTCGCGGCCCTGTCGGGTGAGACCATGCACGCAGACCACAGCATGCGCCGCGTCGGCACGGCCCCACTGCCAGTAGGACAAGCGGCGCGTTTCGCCCTCGCCCGGACCATGGCAGACGAGGGACAGGCGTTCGGGGGACGACATCGGAGACGGAAAGGGCTGAAGAGGTGAAAGGGTGACGCCAGTTCGGGCAAGACGCTGGTCAGCAGCGCGACAGGGCGACGGAATGCCGGCATCGTACTGGATCGCTGGCTCCGGCTGAGCCTGCTGGGAACCGCCCGGCTGCAGCCCTCGGCATTAGAGAAAGTTTTGTAACTGCCTGTTAATAGTAGGCGTTAAGAAATCATCGGGTGCAACAGCGCGATCAGAATCGCCTCGGTTAGACACAGACCCGAACACCATGAACACCCACGCTGCTCGCACTGACAAGATTCTGGTGGTGGATGACGATGCACGCATCCGCGACCTGCTGCGGCGCTACCTCACCCAGGAGGGCTTCGAAGTCATCCTGGCCGAGGACGGCAAGGCCCTGAACCGACTGATGCTTCGTGAAACCGCGGACCTGATCGTCCTGGACCTGATGATGCCCGGTGAGGACGGCCTGTCCATCTGCCGGCGCCTGCGCGCGGCCAACGACCGCACCCCCATCATCATGCTGACGGCCAAGGGCGAGGACGTGGACCGCATCGTGGGCCTGGAGGTCGGAGCCGACGACTACCTGGGCAAGCCCTTCAACCCGCGCGAGCTGCTGGCGCGCGTGCACGCCGTGCTGCGGCGGCGGCCAGCCCAGGAGGCCCCGGGCGCGCCCTCCTCCGAACACGAGGTCGTGAACTTCGGCCCCTACGCCTTTGACCTGGGCGCGCGCACCCTGCGCAAGAACGGAGAAGAGCTGCCGCTGACCACCGGTGAGTTCGCGATGCTCAAGGCGCTGGTGCGCCATCCGCGCCAGCCGCTCTCGCGGGAGAAGCTGGCCCAGCTGGCACGCGGTCGCGAATTTGAGCCCTTCGACCGCAGCCTGGACGTACAGGTTTCGCGTCTGCGCAAGCTGATCGAGGCCGACCCGGCGGCGCCACGCTACATCCAGACCGTGTGGGGCGTGGGCTATGTCTTCGTGCCCGACGGTGCAGGCTGACTTGCACGCGGGCGAGCCCCCGTCCGACGCCGGCACGACGGACCGCACCCCACCCGCTGGAGCCGGGACACCCGCCGACCCCGAGCCCCGCCTGGGGCTCTCGCTGTTCTGGCGCACCTTCTTCCTGTTGGCGCTACTGCTGCTGGGCTCCATCATCGCCTGGCTGCAGACGTTCCGCGCGCTGGAGTTCGCGCCGCGGGCGGTGCAGACGGGCCGGCAGATCGCCACGCTGGTCAACCTCAGCCGCGCGGCGCTGCTGCACTCCGACGCGATTGGACGGGTCTCCCTGATCAAGACCCTGTCGGAGCAGGAGCAGGTGAGCATCCAACCCCGCGAGCCCGGCGATCGCATCACTCCGATCGGACCGGGCATGGCCGAGCGGCTCATCGCGCAGGAGCTCGACCAGCATCTGGGGCCCGACACGCAGGTCGCTGGCAGCGTGAACGGCGAGTCAGGACTGTGGGTGGGCTTTCGAATCGATGCCGACGCTTACTGGCTGCGGCTGGACCGCGAGCGCTTCACCCAGGTCGGAGGCAAGACCTGGCTGATCTGGCTGGTGACCGCAGCTGGCCTGTCGCTGGCCGGGGCAGCCCTGATCGCGGGGCTGATCAACCGGCCCCTGAAGCAGCTGTCCTTCGCCGCCAGCCGGGTACGTGACGGCGACTTCGACGCCAGTCGCCTGGACGAGCAGGTCGTGACCAGCGAGATCCGCGAGGTCAACATCGGGTTCAACCGCATGGCACAGCAGCTGGGCAAGATCGAGCAGGACCGCGCGGTGATGCTGGCTGGCATCTCGCACGACCTGCGCACGCCTCTGGCCCGGCTGCGTCTGGAGACCGAGATGAGCGTGAGCGACTCCGATGCCCGCGCGCACATGGCGGCGGACATCGACCAGCTTGACGCGATCATCGACAAGTTCCTGGACTACGCCCGACCGGACCCGAGCGAGCTGCGGCCGGTGTGCCTGGCCGAGGTGGTGCGTGAGTGCGTGTACGCGGTCCAGGACCGGGACGACCTGCGCATCACGCTGGACGTGCCGCAGGCGCTGCAAGTTTTGGCCGACGAGGTGGACCTCAAGCGGGTGATCGCGAACCTGCTGGAGAACGCACGGCGCTACGGCAAGACGCCCCAGACCTCGGTGGCGCAGGTGGAAATGATCGCGCGGCCACACCACGATTGGGTGCTGCTGCGGGTTCGCGACCACGGGCCCGGGGTGGCGCCCGGCGTCCTGCCGAACCTGATGAAGCCGTTCTTCCGCGGCGATGCGGCCCGCACGGCGGCCAGCGGCGCGGGGCTGGGCCTGGCCATCGTGGACAAGACGGTGCAGCGCATGGGCGGTATCTTTTCGCTGGCCAATACCACCTCCGGGGGACTGACAGCGCACATCAAGCTGCAGCGTCCGGCAGGCCCGGCCACGCCGAGCGGCCCGTACGAAACGGATCAGCGCGCCGCGAGGTAGCGCGACGGGTCGACCGGCTTGCCCTGCCGGCGGATCTCGAAGTGCAGCTTCACCCGGTCGGCGTCGGTTGAGCCCATTTCGGCGATTTTCTGACCCTTGCGCACGGTTTGGTCTTCCTTGACCAGCAGCGTCTGGTTGTGCGCGTAAGCGGTGAGGTAGGTGTTGTTGTGCTTGAGGATGATCAGGTTGCCGTAGCCGCGCAGGCCGGCGCCGGCGTAGACGACACGCCCGTCGGCAGCGGCCAGCACCGGGTCGCCCGGCTTGCCGGCAATGTCCAGGCCCTTGTTGCGGGCCTCGTCAAAGCCGGCGAGCACCTGCGGGTTGCCCGGCGCGGGCCAGGCCCAGCTGATCTCGTCTTCGGCGGGAACGGCATTGGCGCTTGCGCTTTGCTGGGGGGTGGCCGGTGCGCTGGCGGGGGCGGAGGCCGTCTGGGGCGCAGCGTCGGCGGGCCGAGGTGCTGGGGCGCTGGCGCTGCCTGTGGGCGTCACCACCGACTGCTGCACCGGGCGGGTGACGACCTCGGTGGAGACCGGCGGCTGGATGCGCAGGACCTGCCCGACTTCGATGGCGTTGGGGTTGGACAGGTTGTTCCAGCGTGCCACATCACGCCAGTTCTGGCCGGCGTCCAGGGCGATGCGCACCAGGGTGTCACCCGGACGCACGGTGTAGTAGCCGGGCTTACCTGCGTTCTCGGCGCCAGGCAGTAGCGGTCGGGCCGTGTCGTCCTGGGCCTGCGAGGCGCCCGGTTGCGTGGCTGCCGGTGCGTTCGCGCGGGCAGGCGCGGTCTGCGATGAGGGACGGGGGGCAGCGGTGGCCGGCGCGGTAGGGGCCGGGCGGCTGCGTGTCATGGCACCGCGGTCTTCGACCGGTGCGGGCTGGCGGCCGCCCGAAGCGCAACCGGCGATCACCCCTGCCACGAGCATCAAACCCGCCAGGCCCACGCGCGAGAGTGGACACGGCTGCGACGGGGACAGGACGGACGGGGTGGGCATGGCTCAGGCGATGCCGGATTTTAGGGGGACGAAGTGCACCGGCTCCAGGGTACGGGACTGCAGGCCGGAGGGGGTCTTGTCGATCACCACCAGGGCTTGCTGCCCGCCGGGCATGACGGACGGCGCGACGATCCGGCCACCCACGGCGAGCTGGTCGATCCAGGCCTGGGGCACGGCCTCGCCACCCGCAGCGGCAATGATGCCGGCGTAGGGGGCACCCTGCGCGTAGCCCACCATCCCGTCACCGAACAGCAGGTGCACGTTGGGCAGGCGCAGCGGCCGCAGGTTCTCGCGGGCCTTGTCATGCAGTCCGCGCAGGCGCTCGATGCTGTAGACCTCGCGCGCCACGCAGGCCAGCACCGCGGCCTGGTAGCCACAACCGGTGCCGATCTCGAGCACCCGCCCGAGCGGCGCACCCGGGTCCGGGCGGCCCGCCAGCAGCAGTTCGATCATGCGCGCCACAACGTTGGGCTTGGAGATGGTCTGGCCCAGGCCGATCGGCAGGCTGGTGTCCTCGTAGGCCTGGTTCACGAGCGCGGTATCGACGAAGCGATGCCGCTCCACCTGCCCGAGGGCTGCCAGCACCCGGGGGTCTGAAATGCCCTGGGCTGCAAGCTTTTGCACCATGCGCGCGCGCACTGCGCCCGAGTCCAGGCCCAGACCCTTGGGCGCAGCGTCAGGCGGCACGGGCGAGCCGGCCACGCGCGCGGGGCGGGTGATCGGCTTGGGGCCCTGGGGCAAGTCCAGCCGCGCGGGGAAGGTGGGCCGTCGAGTGGTCATTGGCGGGGGGTCATCGGCCAGGCGTCATGGCGCGGGCGGTCTGCGCCCACGCGCCCAGTGCGTCATGGTCGGTCAGGTCCACCTGCAGCGGTGTGAGGGCGATACGACCCTGGGCGGCGGCATGGAAGTCGGTGCCGTCGGCACCGTCGCGGGCCGGGCCGGCGGCGCCGATCCAGTACATGGTGTCGCCGCGCGGGCTGGTCTGGGCGATGACGCTCTCGGCCGCATGTCGGCGCCCGAGCCGGCAGACCTCGATCGGCCCCAGAGCCTCGTAGGACCGATTGGGGATGTTGACGTTCAGGAGAAAGGGCGCAGGCCTCTCCAACAAGCCTTGTGCCATGACCTGCTGCACCAGCTCGCGGGCCACGCGGGCCGCAGCGTCCAGGTGCGACCAGCCTTTCTCGACCTGCGAGAAGGCAATGGCCGGGATGCCGAACAGATAGCCCTCCATCGCGGCACCCACAGTGCCGGAGTAGATGGTGTCGTCGCCCATGTTGGCGCCGTTGTTGATGCCGCTGACCACCAGGTCGGGGCGGTAGCCGAGCAGGCCGGTGAGCGCGATGTGCACACAGTCGGCAGGCGTGCCGTTCACGTAGCGCACGCCCTCGGCGCCAGGATGCACGTACAGGGGCTGATGCAGGGTGAGCGCGTTGGACTTGGCGCTGTTGTTGTGTTCTGGCGCCACCACTTCGACGTCAGCGATGTCGCGCAGGGCCTCATGCAGGGCCACGATGCCGGGGGCGCGGTAGCCGTCGTCGTTGGAGATCAGGATTTTCATGGGGTAAGCGGACGATTGTAGGGCTGGCCGTCGCTGGGGGGACACGCCAAGCCAGGGGGCGCTGCCTATGATCGGCGCCTTTCGTTGCCCCGAGGAAATTCCATGCATGCCTGGCTCTGCGAGAACCCCGTCGGCGTTGACGCCCTGACCTGGAAGGAACTGCCCACGCCCGAGCCGGGCCCGGGCGAGGTGCGGGTGCGGATCCAGGCGGCCAGCCTGAACTTCCCCGACCTGCTGATCGTCCAGAACAAGTACCAGATCAAGCCGCCCTTGCCTTTCGTGCCAGGCGCGGAGTTCGCGGGCGTGGTGGAGGCGGTGGGCGATGGCGTGAAGCACTTGCAGGCGGGCCAGGCGGTGGCCTGTCTGGCGGGCACCGGGGGCTTTGCCACACACACGCTGGCGCCGGCGGCGCTGTGCCTGCCGCTGCCGCCGGGCTTCGGTGCGGTGGATGCGGCGGCTTTCATCATGATTTACGCCACCTCGCACCACGCGCTGGTGGACCGCGCGCAGCTGAAGGCGGGCGAGACAGTGCTGGTGCTGGGCGCTGCGGGCGGCGTGGGTACGGCGGCGATCCAGATCGCCAAGGCCATGGGCGCACGGGTGATCGCGGCGGCCTCCAACCCGGAGAAGTGCGCGCTGTGCCGCGCCCAAGGCGCCGACGAGACCATCGACTACGGCGTGCACACGCCCCAGGGCGGCCTGCGCGAGGCGATCAAGGCCGCCACCGGCGGCAAGGGGCCCGACGTGGTCTATGACCCGGTGGGCGGCGAGTTCGCCGAGCCGGTGTTCCGATCGATCGCCTGGCGGGGCCGTCACCTGGTGGTGGGCTTCGCTTCGGGGCCCATTCCCGCCCTGCCCCTGAACCTGCCACTGCTGAAGGGGGCTTCGCTGGTCGGTGTGTTCTGGGGCGACTTCGCCAAGCGCGAGCCCCAGGCCAACGCCGCGATGATGAAGGAACTGGCCCAGTGGTACGGCCAGGGGAAGATCAAGCCGGTGATCGACGGCACGATGCCGATGGCCGACCTGAAGGCGGCCTACGCCCGCATGGGGTCGCGCGCAGTCAAAGGCAAGCTGGTGATGGTGAACTGAGGCGGGGCCACCGCGCAGCGCCGTATAATGCCGGTCTCTTCGGTGGCTGTAGCTCAGTTGGTAGAGTCCCAGATTGTGATTCTGGTCGTCGTGGGTTCGAGTCCCATCAGCCACCCCACCGAATGCCTCTGAAACGGCGCCCCAGGGCGCCGTTTTTCATGGTCAATTGGCAGACGCCTTGGCAGGCGCCGCCTCCGTCACCTTGACCTTGTAGCGGGTCTTGAGCAGGTTGTAGTAGGCCAGGGCCTCGGCCTGCGACCACCACTGGCCGTACTGCTGCTGCTCCTGGCGGGCGATCACCTCGGGGGGCGCGGTGCGCGGGATCGACTTGACCACGCGCACCACCGCATAACCCGCGTTGCCCATGTCCACGCCGATGAAGGCGGGCAAGGCCGTGGGGTCGGCACGCAGGGCGGCTTCGACCGCCGGGCGCGGCTGGCGGGCCGGGTCTTCACGCGAGACGACGACCGCCGCCGGCAGCTTGGCGGAAGCGGGATCGGCCTTCCAGGCGGCCAGCTGCTCGGTGCCCGCCTTCTTGGCCAACTCGGCGCCGCGGGCGGCTCGGGCGCGGTCACGGGCCTGGGCCTTGACCTCCTCAAGCGGGAGCGTGCGCGCGGGCACGTGCTGTGTGATGCGGCCCGCGACCATCTGGCCCGGGGCGATCTCGACGGCTTCGGTGTTGCGTTTCTTGTCCAGGCTGTCGGCGGAGAACAGCGCGGCGAGGAACTTGGGGTTGGCCAGCACCGGTACGCCGCCCGGCGCCGGGGTGCGCTGCACGCCCGCGGCGGTGCGCAGTTCGAGCTTGAAGCGCTCGGCCACGCCCTTGAGGCTGTCGGACTGCTCGTAGACGGCGTTGCTGAAGGCCTCAGCGGTCTCGGCGAACTTGCGCTGGGCCTGCTGGGTACGCACCTGCGCCTCGATCTCGGGGCGCATCTCCTCGAAGGTGCGCTGGCGCGGCGCGCGCAGGTCGGTCAGACGAATGATGTGGTAGCCGAATTCGGTTTCGACAACGCCGCTGACCTCGCCTTTCTTGAGGGCGAAGAGCGCGTCTTCGAAGGGTTTGACGGTGGCACCGCGGCCCAGAAACTCAAGGTCGCCGCCCTTGGCCGCGGAGCTGTCCTTGGAGTGCTTGCGCGCGAGATCGGCGAAGCTGGCCGGGTTCTGGCGCACGGCCGCCAGGAGTTCCTCGATGCGGGCCTTGGCCGCGGCGCGCTCGGCGGCCGGCGCCCCCTGGGGTGCGGGGATGAGGATGTGGCTGGCGCGGCGTTCTTCCTTGGCAGCGTTGCCAGCGACGTTCTGCTCGTAGTAGGTCTTGAGGTCGGCTTCGTTGAGGGTGATGCCCTTCTTGACCGACTCGAGATCCAGCACCAGGTATTCGATGCTGGCCTGCTCGGGGGCCTGGAACTGCTGCGGGTTGGCCTTGTAGTAGGCCTCGATGTCGGCGTCGGTGGGCGTGACCTTGGCGGCGAATTCGGCAGCGTCAAAGCGGGCGACCTGCACCTCACGTTTTTCGAAGTAGGCGCCCAGGGCAACCTGTGCCGGGCCGGCGGCCGGCAGGACGCTGGCGCTAATACCCGTGAGGACCTGGCGACGCACCAGGTTGGCCCGCACCTGCTCGTCGTACATCTGGGGGGTCATGCCCTGGCGTGCCAGAGCCTGCTTCAGGCCCTCGACATCGGTGCTGCCGTCGGGACGGCGAAAGACCGCAAGGGCCTGGTCCTGCTGCAGGGCCGCCAGCAGGCGTTCGTCGGTGACGACCATGCGGGCATCGCGCGCGGCCACCGCGATGACCTTGTCACGGATGATGCGGTCCAGGGTGGCCTGGCGCGCCTCGGGCGAGTCGAGCAGTTTGGGATCGAGCATCGGCAGCTGCTGGCGCATGCGGTCGGCTTCTTCCTTGTGGGCGGCGTCCCATTCGCTCTGGTGGATCGCGGTGCCGTCGACCTTGGCCACCGTGACCCCACGGTCGTTCATGCGCGAATAGCCTTCCACGCCAAACAGCACGAACGACGGGAAGATCAGCAGAAACAGGACGAACTGCAGGATCTTGGTGTGCGTGCGGACGAATTCAAACATGGGAGCCTTCTTCAGGAAGCCCGGAATTATCCACGTTTTGGCTCGACAGCCCGGGGGTGGCCCGGGGGTTCAGGGGCCTTTCCTGGAGGTGACGGGTTCAGGCCTCCTGGCGCCTGAACTGCATCACCGCCCATTCGTCCTGGCGCTGCTGCGCCTTGCGTTCCTGCTGCGCCCGCTCGGCGGCGCGCGCCTGCGCCCGCAGCTTCTCGGCTTTTTCGAGCTCGCGCCGGGCCAGGGCCACGGCGGCGGCATCGGCCTCGGTCTGTCGCACCGCCGCAGCGGAGGCCATCTGGGCCTGATCGAGCAGGCGCTGCAACTGGGCGATGAACTGGCGATCGTTCAGGCTGTCCGCCATCAACTGGCCGCCAAAGAGGCTGGCCTGCTGGCGTTGGCGGTATTCCTGCAGCAGGTGGGCCAGACGCTTTTCGCTCGCCTCGAGCTGGACCTGGCGCGCGCGGGCCTGGGCCAATTGCATCTGGCTGGATTCCAGGGCTTGCTGGGCCTTGTACACCAGCAGGCTCCAGGCGTCGCGGGGGATGGCGATGTCGTTCATGGTGATTGCGGTGTGTGGTGAATTCAGTCGCCGACGATGGCGCGGACCTGGTCCAGGCACTCGCCGTAAGGGACGCCGGCCTGCATGTCCTGGCGCAGGAAGGCTTCGAGCGTGGGGCGCAGGCGGATCGCCTGATCGAGCTCGGCGTCGCTGCCGGCTGCATAGGCGCCGACCTGGATCAGGTCGCGGCTTTGCTGATAGAGCGACCACAGGCGCCGCAGGCGGTTGGCGCGCTTGAGGACGTCGGGCGGCAGCAACGAGGGCATGAGGCGAGAGATCGAGCCATTGAGGTCAATCGCGGGGTAATGGGCGGCGTCGGCCAGTTGGCGCGAGAGCATGACCTGGCCATCGAGCGAGGCGCGGGCCAGGTCCACGATGGGGTCGTGCGCGTCGTCGCCTTCAGCCAGCACGGTGTAGACGGCGGTGATCGAGCCGTGGCCGTGACGGCCCACGCCGGCGCGCTCGATCAGGGTGGGCAGCAGCGCGAAGACCGAGGGCGGGTAGCCCTTGGAGGTGGGTGGTTCGCCCACGGCCAGGCCGATCTCGCGCTGGGCATGCGCCACGCGGGTGAGGCTGTCGACCAGCATCAGGACGTTCTTGCCCTGGTCACGGAAGTATTCGGCGATGACGTGTGTCATCAGGGTGGCCTTCAGGCGCAGCACCGGCGAGACGTTGGCCGGAGCGGCGACGACCACCGACTTGGCCAGGCCCTGGGGCCCCAGCGATTCCTCGATGAAGGACTGCACCTCGCGTCCGCGCTCGCCGATCAGGCCGATGACCACGACGTCGGCCTGGGTGTAGCGGGTCATCATGCCCAGGAGCACGCTCTTGCCGACGCCGGAACCCGCCACCAGGCCCAGGCGCTGGCCGCAACCGAGCGTGAGCATGCCGTTGATCGCCTTGACGCCGACATCCAGCACCTGGGTGATGGGACCGCGCTCCATCGGGTTGATGGGACGGCCCTGCAGGGCCAGGCGGGTGTCGCAGCGCGGCGCGGGCTTGCCGTCCAGGGGATTGCCGCGGCCGTCGATGACGCGACCGAGCAGGTCGGTGCCCAGACAGACGCTGGCGCTGTGCGAGACCACGCGCACGCTGGCGCCTGGGCCGATGCCCAGGGGCTCGGTAAAGGGCATGAGGTAGAGGGTCTGGTCGTTGAAGCCGACGACCTCGGCCTCGACGCGGTGACCCGAGGGGTCGGTCACCTCGCAGCAGGCGCCCAAGGGCGCCATGATGCCGCGCGCCTCCATGCGCAGGCCCACCAGGCGCACCAGGGTGCCGCTCCTGCGGGGCTCGTCGACACGCAGCTGGGGCAGCAGGCGCTCGACTTCGGAGGCGAAATCGATCATGACGGGTCGGCCGCGGGGGGCGGCGCGGGCGGCTCGTCCACCGGCAGGAAGGTGGCGTCGATGATGGTGTCGTCACCCGGTCGCGCGCGGCGCGGCGCAGGCACGGGCGTGGCCACCGGCTCGCCGCGCTGGGACAGCTCGCGCACCAGCACCGATTCGCCGGCGCGGCTGGCGGGCATCATCAGGGGCTGCATGAGGGCCTCCAGGCGGTGCTCGATCAGGTCCTCCAGCACGGTGTCGTCCATGCGCAGGCGCACGCTGCCCCGGGTGAGATGGGGCTCGGGCTGCAGGCGCAGGCCTTCCAGGAAGCCGGGTGCCATGGCCTGCAGCACCTGAGCGTCTTCGGCGTTCAGGCACACGACCACCTTGGCCGAGGGCGCGTCCAGGGCCTGCAGGCACTGGCGCACGATCTGGGAGACGACGGCACCCGAGGCCCTCAGCTCGCCGCGCACCAGCTGCTCGGCGATATGCAGGGCCAGGCGGCGCAGGGGCTCGTAGAAGCGGTCGGGGTCTTCGGTCAGGGCCCGCAGCTCGATGGTCAGATGGCGCAGCAGCTCACTCTCGCGGGCGCGCTCTTCGGCGATCTCGGCACGGGCCTGGGCCATGCCCTCAGCCACGCCGCGGGCATGGGCCGCGGCTTCGGCTTCATGCAGGCGTTCGGCACTGACCGTATCGTCGGCCACCGGGGTATCGGCCGGCGGCGCGCTGGCGATTTCGTCCGGCGGCACCTCGAGCAGCGGCGCCTGCACGGTGGCGGCGTCGGGGTCTTCGGGGGGCAGCGCGGGATCGGTGCGTGCCGCGATGCGCCAGGGCCCGAAGGCATGGGCGTGATCGGCGTCCCAGGGCGCGCGCAGGAAGCGCGGCGTCTCCTTCGCCCCCTGCAGCAGGGGGCTGGGCACCCAGCGCGGGGTGTCCCCGGAGCCCGGGCGGGAGGCTTCAGACAAAGTCGTCTCCGCGGCCGGCCAGCATCATCTCGCCCGCGTCGGACAGCTTGCGGGCGATACGAATGACCTGCTTTTGCGCCTCTTCGACGTCGGCCATGCGCAGCGGACCGCGGGCTTCCATCTCGTCGACGAACATGAGGCGGGCACGGCCGGACATGTTGTCCAGGAACTTGTTCTTGACGATGTCGGGGGCGCCCTTGAGGGCCACCATCAGCATCTCGGATTCGACCGCGCGCATCAGGGTCTGGATGCTGCGGTTGTCCACCGCCGAGAGGTTCTCGAAGGTGAACATGTTGTCCTGGATCTTCAGCTTCAAGTCGCCGTCCAGGCGCTCGAGACCGCCCATGATGGAGGACTCCAGGTCCACCTTCACGAAGTTCATGATCTTGGCAGCGGCCTTGATGCCGCCGAAGCTGGAGGACTTGGCCGAGGAGTTCGTCGAGAACTGCTTCTTCATGATGGCCTCGAGCTCTTCCATGGCCGAGGGCTGCACGGTCTCGAGGCTGGCCACGCGCTGGATGATCTCGGCGCGGTGCTCGCCGGGCAGGTAGGACAGCACGTCGGCGGCGACGTCGTACTCCAGCACGGACAGGATGATGGCGATCACCTGCGGGTGCTCGCCGGCAATCATGTCGGCGATGGAACGGGCGTCCATCCACTTGAGGATCTCCAGGCCCTTGCTGCCCTGCCCCGGCATGATCCGCGAGAGCACCGAGGCGGCCTTGTCATCGCCCAGCGCGCGTTTGAGCACTTTCTCGACGTAGTCGCCGGTGCCCAGACCGAGGCTGGTCTGTTTCTTCAGGGTGGCGACGAAGTCGTCGAGCACCACGTTCACCGCCTCCTGCGACAGGTCGGCCACCGACACCATCGCGGCGCCCAGGGCCTGGACCTCTTTGGGGTTGAGGAAGCGGATGATTTCGGCCGCCTGCTGCTCGCCCAGGAGCAGCATCAGGACCGCAGCGCGCTGGGTGCCGGTGAGGGCATCGAGTTCCGCGCGCAGTTCCTCGGTCATGAGGAAGTCTTCGGCGACGGGCAATCCGTCACCCCCCGCCTTCGCGTCGGCGGGTTTGGCGTCCTTGGCTTCGTCTTTTTGGGTGGCCATCGTCGTTCTCCGGCGGTCCTTACGAGACCTTGATCATGCCCTTGAGCACGTTGGCCACGCGGCCCGAATCTTCGGCCACCAGCATGCGAATGAGGGCGACCTTGTCGTCGTAGGTGTTGGCGGTGTCCAGCATGTCGATGGAGATGCTGGAGCGCTTGGGCTTGAGCTTGGCCTTGATCTCCTCCAGGGTCTCGCCCTCCCCCAGCTGGATCATGCGCATGTCTTCCTCGGACAGCTCGCCGTCGGCCAGCACCTTCTGGGCTTCGGCCTCTTCCTCGGCGGCCTTCTTGTCGGCGTACAGGGCGCGCATGATGGGGCGCACGACGATGAACAGGAAGGCCAGGAACAGGAGAGCGATCAGGCCGCTCTTGAAGGCCAGGTGCACGTCGGGTTGCAGGTACCAGGGCGTGGGCGGCAGCGGCAGATCGGGCTCGAAGCGGGCGGGCACCACGGAGACCAGATCGCCGCGCTTGTCGTCAAAGCCGACGACGCCGCGCACCAGCTGGGTCATGCGCTCAAGTTCCTCGGGCGTGTAGGCCACGGTCTTGGGCGCGTTGGGCGCGGGTGCGGAGGCTCCGGGCGCCGGCGCCGGCGCGGGGCGCTCGTTGACCACGACGGCCACGCTCACGCGCTGCACGCCGCCAGTGGCATTGCGCACATAGCGTACGGTGCGATCGAGCTCGAAGTTACGGGTGCTGCGGCTGCTGGAGGTGGACAGGCCCTCGGTCTGGCCCTTGGTCGTATCGGCCGCGGTGGCACTGGCGGTGGTGGCCGGCGCGGGCGGCGCGGTGTTGGACAGGGAGCCGGGCACGCCTTCGGCCGGGCGCTTCTGGCCCTTGTCCTCGGCCAGCACCTCGGAGCGGGTGCGCGGGCCCTTGTCGCGGTTGTCGAAGTCCTCGGTGGTGGTCTCGATCTGGGTGAAGTCCAGGCTCAGATTGACCTGGGTGCGCACGTTGGCGTCACCGACCAGGGGCGCCAGGAGCTGCTGGATGCGGTTGCGATAGAGCTCCTCCAGCTGCTGCTTGTGCGCGCTCTGGGCGGCGGTCAGCCCCAGCTTGAGTTCGCCCGCCGAATCGGTCATGAGCTTGCCCAGGTTGTCCACCACCGCCACGTTGTCGGGCGTGAGATACGGGACGCTGGACGACACGAGGTGCACGATGGCCTGTACCTGGGTGGCGGAAATGGCGCGGCCCGGGTGGGGTGTCACGACCACCGAGGCCTTGGGTGCGACGCGCTCGCGCACGAAAACACTCTGGCGCGGGGTGGCCAGGTGCACGCGCGCGCTCTGGATCGACCCGATCTGCATGATGGTCCGCGCGAGCTCCTGCTCCATCGCGGCGTTCACCCGCACCTGCTCCATGAACTGGCTGGTGGTCATGGAGGACTGGTCTTTCAGGCCCTCCAGGCCGACAGCGCCGGTCTTGGGCAGGCCCTGTGAGGCCAGGAAGATGCGGGCCTCGTGGAAGCGGTCGGCCGGCACGGTGAGCTGACCGGTCTGGGCGTCGATCCTGGGCTTGAATTCGGCGGTGCGCAGGGCGTCATAGGCAGCCTGCTGGTCGGCCTCGGACAGGCCG
>CAZUKC010000004.1:0-869 GCA_964620375.1 uncultured Ramlibacter sp.
GGTTTCTTCTCGCGCCAGTAGTTGATCGCGGCTTCGATATCGGTGATGTGGATGGAGGGCATGGCGGCGGGGGACGCGGATGATAGCGCTTACCCGGCGTGAGCGCGGCCGGTGATATTCTTGTCCCATGAAGCTGATCGCCAAGTGGCTCCTGAGTGCCACAGCCTTGGTGTTCGTCGCCCAGGTCTACGAGGGTGTCGAGGTTTCTGGCTTTTCGACCGCCCTGGTGGCCGCGCTGGTGATCGGGTTGCTCAATCTCTTCATCCGCCCGATCCTCGTGCTGCTCACGCTGCCGGTCACGGTGCTGACGCTGGGCCTGTTCCTGTTCGTGATCAACGCGCTCATGTTCTGGTGGGCGGCCAGTTTTCTGGACGGCTTCCATGTCGCCGGCTTTGGCGCCGCCCTCGTGGGCTCCCTGATCTACTCGGTCCTGGGGCTGGTGATCGACCTAGCGCTCGAGCGCCTGTTCTCGAAGCAGTGATTCCACCGCGCGCGCGCGGGTATCGATGATGGACGCCTCGATGTGGTCCGGCATGCCGCGCCGCGCCAGGTCCTGCGCTGCGCGCAGGCGATCGAGTGCCGCGGGGTAGTCGAGCCAGGCCACGCGCGCCTCCGCTTCGGAACGGATCGCACGCAGGGCCTGCCCTTGCGCCGTCTGCGCGGTCGACAGCGCCTGCCACGCAGTACCGTCGGTGGGATACAGGGTGACCCAGGTCTGCAGGCGTGCGACGGCATCGGTCGCTCGGCCGGCGCGCACGGCGGCCTGCGCCCCCAGCAGAAGCTCCGGGCGCCCCTGGGCCGCGCCCACCACCTCGTCCAGGCCTGCGATGACGAGGCCCGCCGGACAGCGCAGCCGTCCCGCCACCGCG
>CAZUKC010000004.1:879-2102 GCA_964620375.1 uncultured Ramlibacter sp.
CGGCGTCACCCCCCGCCAGGGCCAGTGCGGCCGCGAGCAGGCGCGCCAGCCGTGCACCGGCCGGCTGGTCGGACACGGTGGGCGCGAGTCGCTCCTGATAGCGCCAGGCTCGCGCGGTATCTCGCAACTGCATCGCAGCGATTGCGCCCGCATACCAGGCGGCGGCGCGACGCTCCAGGGTCGCCTCCGCGGTGACCGCATCGGCTTCGCGCACCAGCGCCTGCAGCAGCTCGACGCCGCCACTGGACAGGGCCCGCGCGCGCGCCGCCATCATCGTGTGCTCCAGGTCGGTGCGGGGTGCAGGCGTGCGTTCGCCCAGAGGCTGGCGCGAACGCATGTCCACGATCCGCTCCAGGGTCAGCGGGTGGGTGCGCAGGTAGGGGAAGGCGCCGTTGTCGTTCAGGCGGGACGACTGCTGCAGCTTCTCGAACATGGTCACGAAGCCCTGGCCCTGGAAACCCGCCTGCGTGAGCACGCCCAGACCGATGCGGTCGGCCTCGCGCTCCATGTCACGCGAGAAATTGAGCTGGCCCTGCACGCCCGCCGCCTGCCCCCCGGTGATCAGGGCTGCGGCGGCGTCCGCGCTCTTGGACGCGGCGAGCGCGCCCAAGATGAGGGCGCCGATCACCAGCGGGGCCTGCCGCTTGTCCTGCGACATCATGCGTGCGATGTGTCGCTGGGTCACATGACTGAGTTCGTGGGCCAGCACCGACGCGAGCTCGTCGCGGCTTGTGGTCACGGCCACCAGACCCAGGTGCAGCCCCAGCCAGCCCCCGGGCAGCGCGAACGCGTTGATGCTGCGGTCCCGACCCAAGAGGACGCGCCAGGCGTAACGCTGGTCCAGGTCGGGGGTCATCTCGCCGCGGATGCGGGCGGCGGCCAGCAGCGGTTGCCACAGGCTCTGCACGTACTCGCCCAGGAGCGGGTCGTCGATGTAATCGGGGTCCCGGTACAACTCGCGAGCGATGCGCTCACCAATCCGGCGCTCGGCGCT
This sequence comes from uncultured Ramlibacter sp., assembly GCA_964620375.1. GTDB lineage: Bacteria > Pseudomonadota > Gammaproteobacteria > Burkholderiales > Burkholderiaceae_C > Ramlibacter. The sequence continues at coordinate 1,874 of CAZUKC010000004.1, forward strand.
GGGCGTGAGGTCGTAGCCATCGCCCATGCTGGGAAGCTGCGCCGGGGCGGGGACCCAGACCAGGGCCATGGCGAGGGTCAGCGCCAAGGCGCGGGAGCGTCGGCCCCGTATCATGGGATCTTTCATACTTTGCAAGCGCTTCGGATCCTGGCCACAACCGTTATGACACGTGAATTTAGCCTAGATGGTTGGATAGAGCGCTGGATCCACCGGCGCAAGCTGCGAAAAA
>CAZUKC010000004.1:2202-23683 GCA_964620375.1 uncultured Ramlibacter sp.
TTTAGCCTAGATGGTTGGATAGAGCGCTGGATCCACCGGCGCAAGCTGCGAAAAACGTTTCAGGCGCTGGAAAGTGCCGGGATGCGACTGTCCACGGTCTACGACATCGGAGCCAACAAGGGCCGATGGGCGCGCGACACGCGTCGCCTCCTGCCGCATGCCGACTTCTTCCTTTTCGAAGCCAACGAAACGCACCGCAGCAAACTGGCAAGTCGGGGCTTTCCGTTCTTTATCTGCGTGCTCGGCGCACGGGAGGAACAGCGCCGCTTCTATTCCACAGGGGGCACCGGCGACTCGCTCTATCGGGAAAAAACTGACCACTATCAGGAGGGGGACTATCGCGAGGTCACCACCCGCACCCTGACCTCGCTGGCTAAGGAGCACCACCTCCCGCCGCCGGACTTCGTCAAGCTAGATGTCCAAGGAGCCGAGCTGGATATCCTCGCGGGCGCCAGGGACATGCTGGCGCAGTGCCACCTGGTTTACATGGAGTGCCCCGTCACCGAATACAACGCAGGTGCTCCGCGCTTGGACGCCTACCTGCAGTTCATGTCCGAAGTCGGTTTCGTCCCACTGCAGGTCCTCGAGCAACACCTGATCAAGGGGGTGCTCACACAGTTTGATCTGCTTTTCATCCGGGAAAGCAGTGCTGAGCGTCTGCGCCGGGGCCACTGACCCGCGCCCCATGCACGTCCTGATCGCCAGCCGAACCCGGATTCCCGTCGTCGCCTATGGGGGGACCGAGCGCGTCATCTGGGATCTGGGCCGGGCCCTCGTCGAATCGGGGCACAAGGTCACCTACCTTGTCGCCCAGGGATCGCAGTGCGAGTTCGCACACGTCCTGCACCTGCAGGACGACGTCGACCTGCGAGCGCAGATTCCGCAGGATGTGGACATCACGCATTTCCACTTCCATCCCGGGTTCGATCTGGATCACGACTTCGGGCGCCCCTACCTGTACACCGAGCACGGAAACCCCGCCGACCGATCGCAGCTGCCCCTGAATGCCGTCTTCATCTCGGGTAACCACGCGCGGCGTCACGGATCGGACCAGTTCATCTACAACGGGCTGGACTGGCGTCAGTACGGCCCCGTGGACCTCGATCGCACGCGCGACTACTTCCATTTCCTGGGCAAGGCCGCCTGGCGGGTCAAGAACGTCGCGGGGGCCATTGACGTGGCCCTCAAGGCCAGGCAGAAGCTGTCGGTCCTGGGCGGCCAGCGCCTGAACATCAAGCGCGGGTTTCGCTTCACCCTCTCGCCACGCGTGAGCTTTCACGGCATGGTGGGTGGCGCACTCAAGTTCGCCTTGCTCAATGGATCGCGCGGACTGATCTTTCCCGTCCGGTGGCATGAGCCTTTCGGCCTGGCCGTCATCGAGAGCCTGTACTTCGGAGGCGCTGTGTACGCGACGCCCTATGGCTCCTTGCCCGAGCTGGTGACGCCAGAGTGCGGCGTCCTGTCCGATTCGGCAAGCGCACTGGCGCAGGCGGTCGCGGCCCATGGCGTTGACCCCAAAGCCTGCCATGCCCGCGCCACCACGCACTTCAGCGCCGACGCCATGGGCCGAGGCTACGTGCGGGCCTACGAGCGCGTGCTGGCGGGAGAGCGTCTGAACACCCGCCCCCCTGCGCTGCAGCCCGGGTACAGAGACCTGCCCTGGAAGCCCTGAGACACGCTCCGCGACAGGTCGCCCAACGAATACGCGTTTTCCGGAAGGACCGATTCCATGACCTCCCTCACGCACTTTGACGCCCAGGGCCAGGCCCACATGGTGGACGTCACGACCAAGGCCTCCACCCACCGGGTGGCGGTGGCCGAGGGTCGTATCCGCATGCAGGCCGCAACCTTGCAGCATGTGACCGAGGGCACCGCGAAAAAGGGCGACGTCCTGGGCGTGGCCCGTATCGCCGGCATTCAGGGCGCCAAGAAGACCAGCGACCTGATCCCGCTGTGCCATCCGCTGGCGCTCACGCGCGTGGCCGTCGACTTCACGGTCGAACCCGCAGGCCCGTCGGTCCTGTGCCGATGCACCGCCGAGACCGTAGGACCGACGGGCGTGGAAATGGAAGCCCTCACCGCGGTGCAAGTGGCCCTGCTCACGATCTACGACATGCTCAAGGCCGTCGATCGCGGCATGACCATCACGGACGTGGGCCTCGTGGAAAAGCGCGGGGGCAAGAGCGGGACGTGGACAACACCCCGCTGATCACCGCCCCCCCAGCCGAGAAAACACCAGCGAACCGCCACTGAGCGAGCCGTACTCCCAGGGCTGCTGGCGGCCGCCGGTTTCGCGCATGACGCGGTCACGCACCCGGCGCAGAACCAGCGAAATATCCTCGGGCTCGGCGATCAGATCGAGGATGGCCTGGGTGAAGGGCGAGTGCATGCCCGTGCCATCCTCCGCCACGCCGCCGTCGCGGGTGGCGTAGGCGATCAGGGTGCCAGTGGGCACCTGCATCGGGGCCAGGCCTCGCCGGAATCCGCGCAAGGAGGTCGTCATGACCGGGTTGTCGCGGCATGCGTCCAGGAACACCACGCGCGTGCGACCGGGCAGGTAGGTGTCGATGATGGTGTCGATCGGGAGGGCCTGGAGCTTGAGCGTCGCTGGCTTGTTGATGTCGATGTTCACCGGCATCAGGTAGTTCACGCCATCGAGCTGCATGCCATGGCCCGAGTAATAGAGCACCGTCACCTCGCTGGCGGCCGCCGTCTGCTGAAACTGGCTCAGGCCCCGCACCAGCGCGTCGCGATCGCCGTCGTCGATGCGGGTGACGCGAAAGCCCAGCTCCGACAGCTTGCGCTCGATGGCCCGCGCGTCATTGATCGGATTGGCCAGCCGCGCCGACCCCGGGTAGTTGGCATTGCCGATCACGAGCGCGTGCGCCTGCACCCGCGCAAAGCCGGGAGTCGCCGGTGTCGGCGCTGGGGGCGCAGGGGCGGGCACAGGCGCCGCGCTGGCGATCACCGGCGCCGGTGCGGGCGCAGGCTCTGCGGCGGGCGACGGGGCGAAGCGGCTCGGGACAAGTTCCGCGAGCGAAGGCCGCAGCAGGCCCACGGCCCAGGCCGCGATCTCGCGCTCGGCCTGGGTCTGCAGCTGGGCCTGGGATGGCGCCTCTTCACCGCACTTGCGGTCGGCGCTCACGGCCAGCTTGCGGTCGCTCGCGACGATCCGGGACGATCCGGGCTGGCGTGCGCGAACCTGTACGTCCAGTTCGTAGCGACGGGCGACGCAGGGAATCTGGCGCACCTGCCAGTCCAGGCAGCTCACCGAGAGGATCCGCCGCAGCGAGTCCTTGGCGTTCTTGTCGGGCTCGGACCAGCGTCGGCACTGGCGCTGCTCCTGCGTGGAGCGGGCGTCGGTCGTGTTCGCAGAATAGACCGTGATGTCCAGGATCACATCGGCCTGGTCCGACTTCGTAGCACGCCAGCTCGCCCGCGGAAAGGTCTGCAGCAGCTGCGCCTCGACCGCGCCAAGCACCTGGGCCGAGCGCTCGCCACGCACCTCGCCCGGCGCCATCACGCCGGCAAAACGCAGTTCCGGGTCGACCCGCACGGGCGGCGACGCGTCTGCGGCGCAGCCGGCCGTGACCAGCGCCACGGCGCCTGTGCACGCTCGCAGCAGGCGCCAGACCCGAGGCCGCAGGGAACCGGGCAAATTGAACATCCAATTGACCATGAAATGAGCGTAACGCATCCGACGGCAGGCCGCCCGGGGGAGGGGTTTCATGGGCTGGGGTCGGTTCCGCCGCAAAAGTTCGCCCACGTCCGTGCGCGCTAACATCGGACGCTTGACCCTCACCCGCCAGCAAACCACCCTACTCGTGCTCCTCACCCTGGTGTGGGGTATCAACTGGCCCATCTTGAAGATGGGCGTGACCGGGTATCCGCCCCTCACCTTTCGTAGCCTGAGCATGTGGCTGGGGCTGCCGTTCCTCGGGCTGGTGCTGTACCTGCGCGGCATTCCCTTCGCGATCCCGCGCACCCAGTGGCGCGAGCTGCTGGTACTGGCGGCGACCAATATGTTCGTCTGGCACGTGCTGATCATCCTGGCGGTGCAGAACCTCTCCAGCGGACGCTCGGCGATCCTGGGCTACACCATGCCGATCTTCTCGGCGGTGATCGGCGTGCTGTGGTTCGGGGCACGCATGCAGCGACGCGGTTGGCTGGGCATCCTGGCCGCCGCCGGGGGCGTGGTGCTGCTGCTCTGGCACGAGTTCAGCACCCTCACCGGCAAACCTCTGGGCGTGTTGATGGGACTGATCGGCGCAGCCTTCTGGGGACTGGGCACACAGCAGGTCCGCCACACCCGCATGACGGTACCCACCCTCACCATCGTCTTCTGGATGACGGCCATGACCACGGTGCTCATGTCGGCGCTGTCCTGGTCCTTCGAGCGCGCGCAGTGGGGTCCGCCCCCAGCCGCCACCTGGACGGCCATCGTCTACAACGCTTTCGGTGTCTTCGTGTTTGCGCAGGCCACCTGGCTCTCGCTGGCGCGCAACCTGCCGCCCCTGGCGTCCACGCTGAGCGTGATGTTCATCCCGGTCCTGGGCGTGTTCAGCGGCGCCGTGCTGCTGCAAGAGCGCCTGTACTGGCAAGACTGGACAGCCGTCGTTCTGATCGTCGTCGCCATCGCCTCGGTGCTCTGGCCGTCGTCGCCATCGCCCCTACCGCCCCCGAAGGCCTGAGCATGACCGCCCCTCGCGATGCGCCCCTTCCTGCTGGAACCGACCCTGTTCGCTGGGGTATCGCCGACCTTCACCAGGCCTATGCACAAGGCCGCGCCGACCCGCTGTCGGTGACTCGCGCCTGCCTTGATCGGGTGGCGCAACTGGATCCGGCGCTGCGCGCCTTCATCCACGTCGCAGCCAGCGAGGCCCTGTCGCAGGCCGCGGCCAGCGCTGCTCGATGGGCCAAAGGGCGGCCCCTGGGGTTGCTGGACGGCGTGCCGGTGGCCCTGAAGGACAACATCGAGGTCGCTGGCATGCCCTGCACCGCCGGCACTGCGGCCTTCGCCGCCCGCGTGCCTGCGCGGCACGCGCCCGCCTGGGAAGCCCTGGCCGATGCCGGTGCGGTGATGCTCGGCAAACTGAACATGCACGAGGCCGCCCTGGGCGCGACCACAGACAACCCGGTGTACGGGCGCTGTATCAATCCGCTGCGCGCGGGCTATACACCCGGCGGTTCCAGCGGCGGGTCGGCCGCGGCAGTGGCGGGTCACCTGTGCGCCGCGGCCCTGGGCACCGACACCATGGGCTCGGTGCGCATCCCCGCCGCCTATTGCGGCTTGTACGGCTTCATCCCCTCGCGCGGCACCGTCTCGCTGGAGGGCATCGTGCCCCTGAGCCCTACCCTCGATACGGTGGGTCCGATGGCCCGCTCGGGCCACGACCTGGCCTGCATCGCATCGGCCCTGCTGCGCCGGCCAGGGCCCGTACCGGCACCCGCACTGGCCACCTGGGAAGGCCTGCGCGTCGGCTGGTTCCCGCAGATGCAGGCCGTGGAGATGGCGCCCGGGGTGCGTGCCGCCTGGGAAGCCACGTACGCACGTCTGCAGGCCCGGGGCGCCCTGCTGCGGCCGGTGCACCTGCCCGAATGGGAACCTGCACGGCTACGCCTGGACGCGCTTCTCATGAGCGAGTGGGAAGGCGCTGCGTACTGGCTCGCGGCACTGGGCCCAGGGTGGCCGGGCCTCGGACCCGACCTGGTCAAGATGCTGCGCTACGGCCACAACCTGGACCCTGCGCGCCGCCAGCGTGCGCAAGACAGCGTGATGGCCCTGCGGGCGCTGGCCGCGCGTTGCTTCGACGAGGTCGATGTCGTGATGCTTCCGACCACGCCGCATTGCAGCTTCCCGCACGACCAACCCGCGCCTGCCAGCCAGGCCGACTTCGCAGCGTTGGCCAACGCCATGGGCGTGCCGGCGCTGTCCTTTCCCTGCCCGATCGACGCGGGGCCAGGATCCCTGGCCGAAGAAGCCCTGCCGGCCTCGTGCCAGTTCCTCGCGGCGCCGGGCGGCGATGATCGCCTGCTGGCCCTGGCACCTGCGCTGGACAGCCTCTGGGACTGAAGGCCCCTCAGGTGTGCGGCATGGACAGGGCCTGCAGTCGCTGCCACCAATCCTGCAGACCCTCGCGCGCCGGCAGGTCCAGTCCGTGGGCGATCAGGCCCTGGGCCTGCATGTCCGGTAAGCCGGCATCCACCAACATCCGGTACGCCTTGGTCTGTCGCTGCGCCGGCGTCATCGGCTGCTCCGGATCGCCCAGCGCACTGTCCTCGTCGAAGACATGCACCGAACCGTCTCGCAGATGCACGGTGAGGCGCGCGCTAAAGCGGCTGGGGTAGCGCGCCTGCTGCAGCGGGCCGCAGACAAGCTGTACCCGCTGGCGCAAGTCGGCACAGGCTGTATCGTGCATAGCCGTCGGCGCGCTGGCGTCCAGCCAGAAGTCACCATGGCAAAGCGACCAGGCCACGGCATGCTGCAGGCTGAAGCGTGCTTCATGCGCCGTGACGGGCGCCGGCTGATCGGCGAAGGACAGAGCCACCGCGTACGTCTCCAGCACCAGGCGCTGAACATCCTGCGGCCGCAGGCCCCGCGCCTGCGCCTGTAACGCGCAGGCGATGGCCGGATGTACGTGCCGGCAGGCGGGCCAGGGCTTGAAGCTCACCGCGTGCAAGTGCCACGGCGCATCGGCCGCACCCTGCAAGTGATGCCGCATGGCGTCGGATTCGGGCGTGACGCCCGTCGCACGCAGCCACCCGTGCTCGCCTTCCAGAATGGCCAAGGGTCCGATAGCGCCCACCGCCGCGAGGTCAGCGGCGGCCAGACCGGCCTGCGCGCTGTGGCCGGTAGCCACCTGCTTGGCCACGCCAGGCTCGAGCCGGCACTGCCAGGGGCCGCTGGCCTGCATCCCGGCCAGGGCCAGCGCATGCTGCATGCCCTGCGCCGGCAGGCGCAGCAGGCGGGCACAGGCCATCGCGCTGGCGAACGCACCGGTGGTCGCAGTGCTGTACCAGTGCTGGTAGTGCACGGGACCGGCCAGCAGGCCCAAGCGGATGCCCGCCTCATAGCCCACCACGATCGCCTCGAGCAGCTCGCGCGCACTGCAGCCCTCGCGCTGCGCGATCGCCAGCGCCGCGGGGATCACGGTGTCGCCAGGATGGACCACTGCCTCGCGGTGCACGTCATCGAGTTCATGCACGCTGCCCAGGCTGCCATGAAATCGGGTGGCCTCGGCGGGATGCAGGCCCGGGTGACCGCAGGCCCAGGCCGGGCCTGTCGCCTGGCGCGCGGACCAGCGCGCCAGCGTCTGGCCAATGTCGCTGGCGCGTCCTAAGTGCGCGCAGGCGAGCCAGTCCACGAGGTGTGAAGCGGCACGCGCACGGTCGGCCTCGCCGATAGGCCGCCGCAGGCTTTCCACCAGCCAGGCGCTGCCATGCGACGCGTCGGACGCAGTCATGCCGCTAGCGGCCTTGGAATACCGGCGCTCGCTTCGCATTGAAGGCCGCCACGCCCTCGCGGCGGTCCTCGGTGTCCACCAACTGGTTGTAGGCCTCGATCTCGAAACGGTACGCAACGTGCAGATCCATCTGACTGCCGTAGCGGACCGATCGCTTGATTTGCCGCACGGACAGGGGCGCGTTACGCGCGATGGTGCGCGCGGTGTCCAGCGCGCCGGCGAGCAGCGCCTCACCGTCAGCCAACTGGTTCACCAGACCCCACTCAAGGGCCTCCTGCGCCGTAAAAGGCCTCCCGGTCAGGAGCAGCTCGCGCGCGCGACGCTCGCCCACAGCCCGCGGCAGGTTCTGTGTGCCGCCCATGCCCGGCATGATGCCCAGCGTCACCTCCGGCAGGCCGAAGCGGGCGGTGCGGCTGGCGTGGATAAAGTCGCAGCACAGCGCCATCTCCAGGCCACCGCCAAAGGCATGACCGTTGACCGCCGCGATCAGTGGCAGCGGCAAGTCGGTCATCGCGAAGGTCACCCGCTCGAAGATCTCGTGCTGGTGCGTCCACTGCGCGCGGGTCATCCCGTTGCGCTCCTTGAGGTCGCCGCCGGCGCAGAAGATCTTCCCCCCTGCGCCGGTGAGCACCACGCAGCGCACGCCCTGCGCGTCTTCGGTCAGCCCCTGCCACAGCGCCAGCAGCTCCTGGCCCATGCGCGTGTTGATCGCGTTGCCCACCTGGGGACGGTCCAGGGTCACCTGCAGGACCTGCCCGTCGTGGAGCTGCAGCTTCAGAGTCTCATACTTGGCGTCGATGGCCACGGCGTGTATCGGTCTAGTAGGACTTGGGCATGCCCAGCACGTGCTCGCCCACGTAGGAGAGGATCAGGTTTGTCGAGATCGGTGCCACCTGGTACAGGCGCGTCTCGCGGAACTTGCGCTCCACATCGTATTCGGCGGCAAAGCCGAAACCGCCGTGCGTCTGCAAGCAGACGTTGGCGGCTTCCCAGGAAGCATCCGCCGCCAAAAGCTTGGACATGTTGGCCTGCGCCCCACACGCCTGTTGTGCGTCAAAGAGGCGCGCCGCCTCGTAGCGCATGAGGCTGGCCGCCTCGACATTCACAAAGGCGCGCGCAATCGGGAACTGCACGCCCTGGTTCTGCGCGATCGGGCGATCGAACACGCGACGGCCATTGGCATATTCCTTGGCCTTGTCGATAAACCAGTAGCCATCGCCTATGCACTCGGCCGCAATCAGGATGCGTTCGGCGTTCAGGCCGTCGAGGATGTACTTCAGACCCTGGCCTTCCTCGCCGATGCGGTTTTCAACTGGGATCTCCAGGTTGTCGATGAAGATCTCATTGGTCTCGTGGTTGACCATGTTGCGGATCGGTCGCACGGTGATGCTCTTGCCCACCGCCTCGCGCAGGTCGACCAGAAACACCGACAGCCCTTCGCTTTTCTTCTTCACCTCGGCCAGCGGCGTGGTGCGCGCCAGCAGCAGCAGGTAGTCCGAGTGCTGCAGCCGCGAGGTCCACACCTTCTGCCCGTTCACCACATAGCGGTCGCCCTTACGAACCGCCATCGTCTTCAGGCGCGTGGTGTCCGAACCCGTCGTGGGCTCGGTCACCGCCATCGACTGCATGCGCAGCTCGCCCGAGGCGATCTTGGGCAGCAGCATCTCCTTTTGCGCCTTCGAGCCATGGCGCACCACGCACCCCATCACGTACATCTGGCCATGGCAGGCGCCGGAGTTGCCGCCTGCGCGGTTGATCTCCTCCATGATCACGCTGGCCTCGGTCAGGCTGAGATTGGAGCCGCCATATTCCTCGGGGATCAGCGCCGACAACCAGCCGGCCTGGGTCAGCGCGTTCACGAACTTCTCGGGAAAGGCGCGCGCCTCATCGATCTCCTGCCAGTAACGGGAATCGAACTGGGAGACGACGCTGCGCACGCCGTCACGCAGGGACTGGAAATTGTCTTCGGATGTCATCGCGGGTAATGGCTTATCAGGCGGGTGCGAACTGCTGCCCGCCGTCGACGTTCAGGACGGTGCCGCTCAGGTAACCGCACGCCGGCGAGGCACACAGCACCGCCAGGCGGGCGATCTCGTCAGGCTCGGCCAGGCGGCCAAAGGGCAGCTTGGCCGACATCTCGGTCCATCGGGATTTGTCGCCGAACTTGGCCTGCGCCTGCTGCTCGAACAGGCCCTGGATGCGGTCGCTGCGTGTAGGCGAGGGGTTGATGCCGAAGACGCGAACGCCTTTGCGCACGCTGCCCGCACCCACGCCTTCGGTGAAGGAGATCAGCGCGCCGTTAGCGGCCGAACCGCAGATGTACTCGTAGCGCGGTGACGCCCCAGCCATGCCGATGATGTTGCAGATCACGCCGCGCCCGCGCGACTCCATGGCGCCCAGGTACAGGCGAGTCAGGTTGACGTAGCTATAGAGCTTGAGCTCCCAGGCACTGCGCCAGGTGGCTTCACTCACATCATGCAGGCTGCCCCCGGGGATCGCGCCGGCGTTGTTCACAAGGATGTCGGCGTTCGGGAAACGCTCGAACAGCGACTGCGCCGACCCCGGAACCGACAGGTCGATCTCGGCGGTCGCAGGCGCGGGCAGCCCCTGCTTGGAGAAGGTGTCCAGCGCCTGGGCCAGCGTCGCGGCCTGGCGCGCGACGAGTACGGGCCGCGCGCCCTCGCGCGCGAAATGTAGGGCGATGGACAGGCCAATGCCCTTGGAGCCGCCGGTGACGACGACCTGTTGGTTTTCAAGATCAAGTTGCATGGGGAGATCCCGTAGAGGAAACGTTGGGTCAGGCCGGCGCGGGCCCTCAGTGGCCCGCAAGCCCGGGGAACGCGTCGGGCGCGGGCACCTGCGCGGTGTACCAGTCAGCGATCTGCCCACCCGTCATGAAGCACACCTGCGTCGACTTCATCAGAAGGTCCAGCATCCGCTCGAAGCTGGCGAAACGGTGCGGCACCCCGATCAGGTGCGGATGCAGGCCCAGCGCCAGCACGCGCGGCTGGGTGCGGGCCTCGCGCTCGAACAAGGCCAGCGTGCGCGCCAGGCGCTCGTACATCTCGTCGCTCGTGTGCTTTTCGATCGCGTAGATGATGGAGTCGTTGATTTCCAGGTTGTAGGGCACCGCCAGGAGCGGCCCCTCGCGGGTATGCATCCACTGCGGCACGTCATCGATCACCCAGTCGAACACGTACTCCACGCCCTGGCGTCGCAGCAGCTCGGGCGTGTCCAGAGTTTCACGCAGACCCGGGCTGAGCCACCCGCGGGGGCGCTGGCCCGTCAGGCCTTGGATCATGTCCAGACTGGTGGCGATCAGTTGTTCTTCCGACGGCCCTTCGCTGTGATTGAGCGCGCGCTGATGCACGCCATGGCCGATGAATTCCCAGCCGGCCGCGTGCATGGCCTGGGCCGCCTGCGGGTAGGCCTGGATCACGCCGGCGTTGAAGCTGGTCGAGGCCGGCAGGCCCCGTTCCTTCAGGGCGCGCATGATCCGCGGCAGGCCGGCGCGCATCCCGTAGTCCGCCCAGCTGAAATTGGGCACGTCCGGAATCGTCTCCTTGCCATGGGGCGGGGTGATGATGGTGCGCGGCATGCTGGCCTCGAACTGCCAGTGCTCCACGTTCACCACCAGGTGCACCATGATCGCGCCCTGGGGCGGCGGCTTCAGGACCGGGCCGTCGCCGGAGAAGCGGTAAGGAATGCGCGGATTGGCCATCTCAGTGCCGGATCAGATTGAGGATTTCGAGCTTGAGGGAGGAGAAGGTCTCGCTGGCGGTGTCGGCCACGGTGCGCGGGCGCGCCAGCGGCACCTCGATACGCTTCTGAATGCGACCAGGCCGGGCGGACATCACGTAGATCGTGCTGGCCAGGAAGATCGCTTCGTCGATGTCGTGCGTGACGAAGATGATGGTCGGCTTGAGTTGCTGCCACACCGACAGCAGCAGCTCCTGCATGGTCAGGCGGGTCTGGGCGTCGAGCGCGCCAAAGGGCTCATCCATCAGCAGCACGCGAGAGCCCAGGGTCAAGATGCGGGCAATGCCCACGCGCTGGCGCATCCCGCCCGAGAGCTGTACTGGCAGGTGGTTCTTGAAGTCGCCCAGGCCTACGATCTTGAGCATCTCGTGCGCGCGGTCCTCGTACTCGCTGCGCGCCATTCCCTGCACCTTGGGCCCAAAGACCACGTTCTCCCAGACGGAGAGCCAAGGAAACAGCGCCGCCTCCTGGAACACCACACCGCGCTCCGGGCCCGGCGCGGTCACCGGCTGGCCGTTCACTCGCAGCTGCCCCTGGGTGGGCGCCTCGAAGCCAGCGATCAGATTCAAGAGCGTCGATTTCCCACAGCCCGAAGGGCCCAGCAAGGCGACCAGTTCGCCCGGAGCCACGTCCAGAGAGATGTTGTCAAGCGCCTTGACGGGCGGCGTGCCCGGGTAGGTCTTGTAAAGGTCCTGGATGGAAATGTTCGACATGGCAATCAGTGGCTTTGCAGGATGCGCCAGACCAGAACCTTGCGCTCGATGAAAACGATCAGGCGGTCGCTGAGAAAGCCCATCATGCCGATCGAAACCATGTCGGCCAGCACGATGTCCATGCGACCGACGTAATAGGCGTCCCACAGCACATAACCCAAGCCGGACTTCACGGCCACCATTTCCGAGACGATCACCGCAGTCCAGGAAATGCCCAGGCCGATGCGCAGGCCGGTAAAGATGGAGGGCATAGCCGCAGGCAACACCACCCGGTGAAGCAGCTGGCGGCGGCTGGCGCCCATCATCATCGCGGCCCGCATCAGGTTGCGTTCGACATCGCGCGCGCCCTGCGTGGTGTTGACGACGATGGCGTAGAAGCCTCCCAGGAAAATCAGGAAGATCGAACCCATGTCGCGGATCCCGAACAGCGCGATGGAAAACGGCAGCCACGCCGTGATCGGAATCGGGCGCAGGCTCTGGATCAGGGGGTCGATCAAGTTCATGAACAGTCGGCTCCATCCGATCAGAAGCCCGATCGGCACACCGATGGCGGCGGCCAGGACGAAGCCCTGGACCACCCGCATCGAGGAGTACTGCACGTTGGACAGCCAGGTGCCGCTGTACGGATTGAGCCCCATGCCAGTCGGCCCGAAGATCCAGGTCCGCCAGCCTTCCACCACCTTCAGCGGCGTCGGCAAGATGCCGGCCATTTGCGGCATGCTCCCCACCGTCTGCCAGACCACTAGCGCCAGGGCGGGCACCAGCAGACCCAGCGAGACCTGTCGGAGGGAATTGAAGGGACTCGAGGGCATGGCAGGCACCTTCTTGGGTTTTACTTCTTCAGTTCGGTGACCAGCGAGTCGTCGTACAGGGCCGCCGCGTCACGGGCCACGTCCTTTTGCACGATGCCCTGCTTGAAGGCGGCTTCGGCCAGACGGGAAACCTGGTCCTTGTTCAGGACACCCCCGAGCTTGATGATCTTGGCCGACTCGCGCGTCACGTTCAGGGGCAGGCCGGTGTACTTGGAGTACGCGTCGGCGAAGGCTTCGCGGTTCTTGGCCAGCGTCTCTTCGGCCTTCAGGTAGGCCCACAGGAAGCGGCGCACCAGCTCCTTCTTCTGCGCCATCGCCTCGCCGGAGGCTGCGAGCATGCCCAGCTCAGCACCCACGGCGCGCGATTGGCTGTACTCCAGTTTCTGCGCGAACACTGCATCGCCCTCGGCGACGGCCTGCGACTCGAACGGCTCCCACAGCACCATGGCGTCGATGTCACCACGCTTCATGGCCTGCACGAAGGCCGTGCCGCCGCCCTGCACGTTCACCGGGGTAAAGGTGTTGTAGGGGATGTTGCGCTCGATCAGCGTCATGGCCCACTGGAACCACACCGCAGAGCCCGGTGCGATGGCGATCTTCTTGCCAGCGAGATCGCTCCAGTCCTCGATCTTGACGCCCTTACGCACCACCAGATACTTGGGCGAGCTGCCCACACCAGTCAGGCCGATCAGGTTCTTGCTGCCTTGCGCGGCGACGATGGCCAGGTCGCCGGGGCCGACCGCGGAGACATCCACCGAGTTGGACAGCAGCGCGGTGCGGGCGTCGGCGTAACGCACGAATTCGGCGCGCTTGACCTCGATGTTCATCTTGCGCAGTTCCTCTTCGACCATCAGCATCGGCGAGAGGTGGCCCACCTTGACGTAGCCAATGGTCAGCGTGGCCTTGTCCCTGAGCGGGGCAGGCGCAGGACCTAGCGCCAGGGCCAGGCCGGCTGTCAAAGACAGGGCCAGCCCGAAGAGGGGTTTCAACACATTCATGATCGCTCCTGTGGTAGTTGGGTTATTGGCCGGTAAACGCGGGAGGACGCTTCTGTGCGAAAGCCAGCCTGCCTTCCGCATAGTCCTTGCTCTTGAAACACGCCTGCACCGCGGCATGCACTGCCGATAGGTCCTGGGCGTTCTCGGTGATCGCAACGATCGCCTGCTTGGCAGCCTGCACCGTCAGCGGCGCGTTGAGGGCAATCTCGCGCGCGATGGCTTGGGCATGGTCAAACACGTTGTCGACTACAGCATTTACCATGCCCATCGCGCGCGCCTGCGCAGCGTCATAGACACGCGCGGTGTAAAAGGCCTCGGCGGTCGCGATCGGCCCGAGGTTGTTAAGGATGCTGCGCATATTCCCGACGTCATAGCCCAGGCCCAGACGCGCGGCGGGCATGCGAAAACGTGAGTGCGGCGCCGCGTAACGCAGGTCGCAAGACAGCGCCAGACCCAGGCCGCCGCCATAGCAGATGCCGCTGATCGCGGCGACCACCGGCACGCGCGAGCGCGCGATCGCGGCCTGCGTCTGGGCGACCACCGCGTTGTAGTGCCGCACCGCATCGTCGCTGCTTCGCTGCGTTTCGAACTCGCTGATGTTGGCGCCCGACACGAAGGCCTGATCGCCAGCACCTCGCAGCAGGCACACACGGATCTCGCGGTCGGCGTCGATGCGCGCGATGGCGTCACGCAAACCTTCCCACATCGACAGGCTCATCGCGTTGTGGCGAGTCACGTCGCTGATCGTGACGCGGGCCACGAAGTCGCTGCACTCGACGTGGATCGCTGCGTCGCTCACACCACCCCCCGCGCATGCAGGTCCTCGATGACCGCCTCGTCATAACCCAGGTCCCGCAGCACCTCGTTGGTGTGCTCGCCCCAGCCTGGTGCCGGCGCGACGACCTTTGACGGCGTGCGACTGAGGACGACCGGCTGGGTGATGAAGTGCATGTCCCGCCCGAAGGAGGTGGGCAGCGTCTCGGTAACCTGCAGATGCTTGACCTGCGGATCCTCGAAGACCTGCGGCACGGTGTAGACCGGTCCGGCCGGCACCCCTACGCCATTGAGCAGGTCCACCCAGTGGGCCACGGTGTTGCCACGAAACTCCTGCGCGATGAGCGCGTTCAGACGCTCGCGGTGAACCACGCGCAGCGGCTCGCTCGCAAACTGCGGGTCGGCCAGCCACTCGGGCTTGCCCATGGCGTCGCAAAAGCGCTTCCAGTTGCCTTCGCCCGAAGCGCCCAGGTTGAACGAACCGTCGCTGGCCTCGAACAGCCCCATCGGCGAGCTGGTCGGGTGGTTGTTACCCACCTGCTCGGGCACGTCGTCGTCGTTCAGGTAACGCGCCATCTGGAAATCCATCATGGCGATCTGCGAATGCAGCAGCGAGCTCTGAACCCATTGACCCTGCCCGGATCGCTCACGCTCGATGAGGGCCACGAGGATCCCGATCGCGCAATACAGGCCCGCGCTCAGATCTGCCACCGCCAGGCCCGCGCGCACCGGGCCGTGGGCCTTCTCACCGGTCACGCTCATGAGGCCACCCATCCCCTGGATGATCTGGTCGAAGCCCGGACGCCAGGCGTAGGGGCCGTCCTGGCCGAAGCCTGAGATGCTGGCCAGGATGATGCGTGGGTTGATGGCCTTGAGGGATTCGTAATCCAGGCCCAGGCGCGCCTTGACATCGGGCCGCCAGTTCTCCACCAGCACGTCGGCGGTGGCGATCATCTTTTTCAGGACATCCAGCGCCCCGTCCTTCTTGAGGTTCAGGGTCATGGACCGCTTGTTGCGGTTGATGTTCTGGAAATCGCCACCCTTGCGGTTGGCCGCGAACATCGCCTCGTTGGGGTCCACCCCGGCCGGCGGCTCGACCCGGATCACATCGGCGCCGAAGTCGGTCAGGATGCGTACGCAGTTCGGCCCGGCCCGCACCCGGGACAGGTCCAGCACCTTGAAGCGGGAGAGGGCGGTCGATGCCTGGATTTTGGGCATGGGAGGGGCAGGCTCAGCCGAATTGCCGGGAATTGAACTTCATAAATATATTTATAGGCTATTCCGGTATCTTTTTCAATGGAGCAAAATATAGGCAAAACCCTCGTATCCCGACCATGAAAGTCAGCGACCAGATCCGCGTCCATCTGGAGGAGGCCATCTCCCGAGGCGAGTTACTGCCTGGCGACGCCATTGACGAGGTGGAGCTGGCCGAGCGATTCGGGGTGTCCCGGACCCCCGTGCGCGAGGCCCTGATCCAGCTTCAGGCGCAGGGCTGGGTAGGCAACCTGCCACGGGGTGGCCCCATCGTCGCCAAGATGAACCTGCAACAGCTCCTGAGCTTGTGGGAACTGCTCGCGGAGCTTGAAGGCGTGGCGATCCGGCTGGCTTGCGAGCGCATGAGTGACGACGAGATCGCGCAGCTGGTCACCCTGCACGAGGGCAGCCGAGAGATTGTCGAGCGCGAGGACCTGACCGGCTGGCAGGCCCTGAACCTGCAGTTTCACGAACAGGTCTACCGGGGCAGTCGCAACCCCTACCTGCGCCAGGAAGTGTTGCGCATCCGGTTTCGCACGGGCGTCTACCGGCGGCATGCCTTCGGCGCGTTGGGCCACCTCAACGCGTCATTCGAACAACACCAGGCCCTGGTGGACGCCCTGCGCAGCCGCGACGCGGAAGGCGCCGCGGCACGGATGCGCGACCATATGCGTCCGGGCCGCGACGCACGCACGCTCAACGACTTCGTCCTCAACCTGCCGGCCGACCTGCTCGCCCCGACCTGAGGCGGTCGCACAGGTCTCAGCGCGCGCCAGCCGGCTGGGGCCGACTGGCCCACTGCGCATACTCGTCGGGAAAGGCCGCCTGAAAGCGCACCTGGTGCCAGGCTGCGCGCTCCTTCTCCCCTAGTAGCAGCAGCGCATCGATCAGCTTCTCGATCACCTGCGGCTCGGGCGAGTAGTGCAGCACGCGCTCACCCAGGTCGGCCATGCGTGCCGCATTGGCCTGCGTGAGCGGCGTGGTGGTGAAGGCAGCGAAGTCCACCTGACCCCTGAACAGCACGCTGCCCTGCGCAATCGCCGCACCGGGCGCGGAGTAGAAAGCGCTGCGTTCCGCCTGGGGCAGGTAGATCTGCGAGATGCGGTGGTAGTCCCAGGCCACATAGCCCAGGGCCACGGCCCCGAGCGCCCATGCGGCGCGCGCGGCCTGGGGCATCGGGCCGGGGTCGGCCTGCGCGGGACGCGGCCACAGCAGCATCACCGCCAGCAGCAGGGCCAGCTGAAAAGGGCCGTACCACAGGGGGTATTCGACCAGGCTGTGCAGCAGGATGACGGCCAGCACCGCCCAGCCCAAGAGCCGGTGCGGGGCCCGCTCTCGCCAGGGCCGGCCGAACACCACCAGCGCCAACAGCCCCACCAGCAGCAGCAGCGCGAAAGGCCAGCCCAGTTCGACGGCCGCATGCAGGATGAGGTTGTGCGCGTTGTCGACGATCAGGCAGAAACGCTCGCCGGGGTAGAGCGTGGCGTAGTGCGCGTAGTCGAGCATGCCCGGGCCCCAGCCGGTCCACGGGTGCTGGGCCGACAGATGCAGGGCGTTCTGCCAGAGCACCTTGCGGCTCACGCAGCTGGCGCCGCCCGCCACCCGCTCGATCATGGTCGGCGCGAAGGCCATGGTCACCGCGTAGCAGCCGGCCGCGAGGACTGCCCAGCGGCGCCACCCGCTGGGCCCGCCCCACAGCGGCACGAGCAGGGCGGCACCGCACAGAAGGATCCAGTGCAGCATGCCGGTGCGCGAAGTGGTGAGGGCCGCCGCGACGGACAGCAGCACCACGGCAACCGCCAGGCCCCAGCGCAGTCGGCCCTCGAGCTTCGTGAGCAGGAAAAACGCGCTGGCCAGGCCAATCGCCAGCAAGGTCGCAAGCTGGTTGCGCTGGCGCAGGTTGCCGTACACCTCGCCGCTCAGAGAAGCGCTGACCCAGGCGTTGGTGTCGCTGATCCACCCGAAGTACTGGCCCAGCCCGACTCCCGCGTTGAACACCGCGGCCACCAGCCACGACGCCGCCAGGAGCAGCGCCGCGGGGTACGGCAGGGCCGGACGCACCAGGAACCACAGCAGGACCACCGCGCCGGCGATGAGCGCCTGCACGATGATGGGCGAAGGGCCGTAGTAGGGGTTGAGGATCCAGACCAGCGCGAGGGCCGCGCCCAGCGCGGCGTGCCGGGCGGAGAGAACGGGGGAGGTCGTCATGTGCACCCCCCGATCATCTCAGGCGCGCGGGGCAGCGACGCCACAGTGCGGGGCAGGCGCGCTCAGTTCGTACCCGCGGCCGGTGCTGCGGCCGGTGCTGCGGCCGGGTTGGCGCGGCAGTTCGCAGGCAGGAGCCGGGCCGGGATCGGGCCGCCGCCGACGTTCGCGGCCGAGGGCTGGCACCGCCACGAGGCGATCACCTGGCCGCCGGTGCCGGCGTTCAGGGGCTGGCCGCCGGCGTTCAGGGGCTGGAAGGTGATGGAGCGCCCGTCGATGGTCTCGTCGGTGAAGCCGCGGGCCTGGACGATGATGGCGCCGGTGGCATCCGTGGCCACGGACTGGACAAACCGGCTCGGGGTGACCGCTTCGCAACCCCAGGCGTTGGCCGCAGGCAGCGGGGCGCCACTCTGAACGAGTTCGCTGATCGCCGTGCGGCAGGGGCTGGCGGCCGAAACCACCTCGGACATCCGGGCGCGCGCCGTGTAGTCCTGATAGGCCGGCAATGCCACCGCGGCCAGGATGCCGATGATCGCCACCACGATCATGAGTTCAATCAGCGTGAAGCCCTGTTGTAGACGTCGTTTCATAGATCCTCCGTTTTCCCTGTTTGATGAATTGGGTTGACATCCACGACTGCTCCGCCAACTTCTCGAGAATATCAAATCGTTCTTTTGATTTACATCTAGCGCGGCTGAAGCGGGCGCAATCCGTCACGCCACGTCAGTTGGTGTCATGGACGGCGCCGCGGGCGCGCTCCGCATCAGCGCCACACGCTGGACATACAGGGCCCGCAGCGGCGGCGGTACGCACGGCGCATGCGCCAGGTTTTCCAGCAGGCGCTCGCATGACGCGACGTCTTGCGCCCGGTAAGCCTTGAGGAAAGCTGACCAGGTCCGCAGTCCGTCCGCGGCATCGGACGCCTGCTGCGGGTCCTCGGCGACCACCGTGTATACCGACACGGCGTGCGGCTGCCCCTTGCGCGTCACGCTACGCGTCACGCGATCGAGTTCCTGCCAGAGGACCTGCGGCACCGCGCGCTGCGTGGCCTCTCCCGCCACGAGGGCGACGCCGTAGCGCGCCGACAGCCGCTCCAGGTGCGCCGCCAGGTTCACCGCCTCGCCGACCACGGTGTAGGCGCGTCGACGGGGCGGCCCCATGTCGCCCACGCAGACCGGTCCGGTGTTCAGACCGATGCCAACCTCGATCACGGGCAGCTTCTCGCGTTCGTGACGGGCGTTGATCGCCCGCACCGCCCGCTGCAGGTCCAGGGCTGCAGCCACCGCCTGTTGGGCGTGGTCCGGCTGGTCCACGGGCGCGCCCCAGAACGCCATCACGCAGTCGCCGATGTATTTGTCCACCGTGCCGCCGTGGCGGGTGATCACCTCGGACAGTTCGCCCAGGACGCGCTGAAGCAGCGCCTGCAGGGCGGCGGGCTCCAGCGCCTCAGCCACGCGGGTGAAGCCCCGCAAGTCACAGAACATGACGGTGAGCTCCCGACGTGCGGCCGCGAGGTCCGTGCGCTCGTCCAGCAGCGCCTGTGCCCATTCGGACGGGACCGCGTCGCCAAATACGCGGGCCCATGCGCGTCGCCGGCGCCGCTGCTGCACATGCGCGTAGGCCGCGCTCAGCCCATAGCTGGCCGTGGCCATGGCCAGCGCAGGCGCCAGCGGCAAGGTGAGCCCGGCCATGACCGCGAGCCAGACGTTCAGTCCCACGATCCCGATGACCACCCCCACAAACAACACCAAGCCCTGCGCTGGGGTCAGCACCGGCAGCGCGAGCGCCAGCAGCAAGCCGCCTCCGATCAGCACGAGCAGCCCATAGCCGGAGGCATGCTCGGGCCGCACCGGCAAACGCCCGTCGAGCAAGCCGGAGAGCAGGGTGGCATGCACCTCGACAGAGGGGTAGTGGGCGCCCACGGGCGTGACAACATCGGTCCCCAGCCCGGCGGCCGTCGCTCCCACCAGGACCAGCCGGCCTTCGAGACTGCCGGCTGGCAGCCGCCCCGCGAGCAGGTCGGCGGCGGACACATAGGGGAAAGACCCGCCGGCGGCGCCGCCCGGCCCACGAAAGGGCAGGCGCGCGGTCACGCCCTCGGACACCGGGATGGGCACGCTGCCCGCGCCCTGACGCAGGTCCAGGCGCTCCAGGCCGCGAAAGCGTGCCGGAAATCCCGCCGGCGGAAAGACCGGCTCGACCGATGGCGAGCCCAGCAGCACGCGGTACATGGCCAGAGCCAGGGCCTCGTGGTATTGGCCGTCGAAGGCCGCCAGCAGCGGCACTGCGCGTACCAGCCCGTCGGGGTCGGTGTGGGGCTGCAGGAACCCGGCCGCGGACGCGGATGGCGCGAGGCGGGGAATGTTCGCGCTGTAGCCCGTCCACTCGGTCACGCCTACCGCCCGGTCGCGCAAGCGGTCCGCCGACAGCACGGGGGGCGGCAGCACGCCGGTGGTGTGGCCGGCCGGGTCGCGGGTGAAGTGGTAGCCCAGCACCACCGGCCGGTCGCGCAGAGCCTGGGCCAAGCGGCCGTCATGGTCCAACTGGGGCGTGAGGGCACGCAGCTGCCGCGCATATGCGGGCACGTCTCGAAGTTCCCGGTCCGCCAACTGGCGCAGGCGCGTCAGGCCCGAGCTGTCGTCGGGCGCGTCGAACACCCGACCGAAACCGACCAGGGCCACCGCCTGTCGGTCGAAGAGCTCGTCCAGCAGGCGGGCCAGGTGGTCGCGAGGCCAGGGCCAGCGCCCCACCTCGGCCAGGCTGCGGTCGTCGATGTCGACAATGACAATGCGCGCGTCGAGCGTGCGCGGCAGGGTCAGGCGGGTACGCGTGTCCTGCAGCAAGGCGTCGACCCGGTCCAGCCCGGTCCACGCGCCGCCCATGCCAAGGTGGAGCAGGACCGCGGCCAGCGGCAGCAGCGCCACGAGGATGCGTGGCCATCGGCGTACGCCTCGGGCGCGGGAAGCGGACATCGCAGCGGGTCGGTGCGAGCCACGCCCGCCACAAGCGGGGGCGCTACAGCCCGCGGACCCACGCTAGCAGGGCCGTTAGGCTAGGACAAACAATGCGTCTTGGCCGCCCGACGGGTGCCGCACGCGACGGGCATCGGCCCGCGCACGCGGTGTGATGTCAGGCAGCGGCGTCGGGCGTGCTGCGACGGCGATGCATCAACTTGCCGATCAGCAGAACGAGCAGGGCACCGGCGGCGGCGGCCGCGTACTCCCAGACCTTCTGGTCCGGCAGATAGGGCTTGGCGGCCGGGTCGGTGTAGGCCATCTGGCCGGCGATCCAGCCCAGCAGCATGCCACCGGCGGTGATGATCCAGGGGAAGCGGTCCATCAGCTTGAGCACGATCTGGCTGCCGGCCACGATGATGGGAATGCTCACCAGCAGACCGAAGATCACCAGGGGCAGCTGGTGGGCGCCCGCGCTCTCGGCGGCGCCAGCGATGGCCAGCACGTTGTCCACGCTCATGACCAGGTCGGCCACGATCACGGTCTTGA
>CAZUKC010000005.1:0-21584 GCA_964620375.1 uncultured Ramlibacter sp.
GGTAGGCGCCCCAGGCCCAGGCGGCCACCATCAGGTGGATGGTGTTGCCCTTGGGCGAGACGCCGAGCTTTTGCGAGCCGATCCAGGTCAGGGGGCGCAGGTAGCAGCTTTCCAGCTTGTTGGCACGCACCACGGCCTTCTGCGCCTCGTTCACCTGCTCCTTCGTGAAAGGCAGGGTCATGCGCAGGATCTTGGCGCTGTTGAACAGACGGTCGGTGTGTTCCTGCAGGCGGAAGATGGCGGTGCCGTTGACGGTGTTGTAGGCCCGCACCCCCTCGAAGGCGCCGCAGCCATAGTGCAGGGTATGGGTCAGGACGTGGATCTTGGCGTCGCGCCACTCCACCATCTCACCATCCATCCAGATCTTGCCGTCGCGGTCGGCCATGCTGGGAACAACGCTCATGTCACTTCCTTTGCGGGTCGCAGGGACCAAAACCGCGATTTTAGTCGGCGGACGGACTCTGGCCTGCTGCCGGGGCTTGCGCGGGCGGGGTGTCGGGCCGCTCCAGGTTCCAGGCGGCCAGGCGACCGTTGGCAAAGGTGCAGGTCACCTGCGAGCCCCCGGTATCGCTCCATCGAAAGACCTCGGGCTGGGCGTCGGGCTCGGAACGCTGTTCGCCCAGGGCGCGCGTCAGGGCGATCACCTTGAGCAGCGGCATGCCGGGCTGCAGCTTGGCATTGAGCATGACGGCGCTGGCCACGTAGCCCACCGGCCGGTCGGCCGCCTGTTTGAGCACGTGCATGAGGCGGGTGAAGTGCAGCAGCACCCACATCACGATGCCCCCGGCCGCCACCGCCACCCCGGGCCACCCGTAGGCACGCCAGGCGGCGGCGACCAGGACGACGCCGGCCACCGGAACGAAGACTCTCTGCCAGTTCATGGGGGGCGATTGTCCGTGAAGCGCGCGGGGCCCGATCTCAGGCCAGGGACCGCACCACCTCCATCGCCTCCTCGATGCGGTCCACCGCGTGGATGGTCAGACCTTCGAGCTCGCGGCTGCCTTTCTTGGGCGCATTGGCACGCGGCACCACCGCCACCGAGAACCCCAGCTTGGCCGCTTCGCGCAGGCGCTCCTGCCCGCGCGGTGCCGGTCGCACCTCGCCGGCCAGGCCCACCTCGCCGAAGGCGATGAAGCCCTTGGGCAGCGCCCGCCCGCGCAGGGAGGACGTGATCGCCAGCATCACCGACAGGTCGGCCGCCGGCTCGCTGATGCGCACGCCACCCACCGCGTTCACGAACACGTCCTGGTCATAGCAGGCCACGCCCGCATGCCGGTGCAGCACCGCCAGCAGCATCGCCAGGCGGTCACGCTCCAGGCCCACCGACAGCCGCCGCGGGCTGGGGCCACCGGTGTCGACCAGCGCCTGGATTTCCACCAGCAGCGGGCGGGTACCTTCCAGCGTGACCAGCACGCAGCTGCCTGGCACGGGCTCTGCGTGCTGCGAGAGAAAGATCGCGCTGGGGTTGGCCACACCGCGCAGGCCCTTCTCGGTCATGGCGAAGACGCCGATCTCGTTGACCGCACCGAAGCGGTTCTTGATGGCGCGCACCAACCGAAAGCTCGAGTGCGTGTCGCCCTCGAAATACAGCACCGTGTCCACCATGTGCTCCAGCACGCGCGGGCCGGCCAGCGCGCCTTCCTTGGTCACATGCCCCACCAGCACGATGCAGGTGCCGCTGGCCTTGGCGGCGCGGGTGAGGTGGGCTGCGCATTCGCGCACCTGGGCCACCGAGCCGGGTGCGGAGGTGAGTTGATCGGAGTACACCGTCTGGATGGAGTCGATCACCGCCACCGCGGGCTGCGTGGAGGCCAACGTGGCCAGAATCTTCTCGAGGTTGATCTCGGCCAGCACCTTGACCTGCGATTGCGGGAGCCCCAGGCGGCGTGAACGCAGGGCCACCTGCGCGCCAGACTCCTCACCGGTCACATACAGGGTGCCCCCACCCCCGGCGGCGGGCCGCGTGGCCACGCCCGCGCGCTCCAGCCCATCGAGCGCCTGGAGCAAGAGCGTGGACTTGCCGATGCCCGGGTCGCCGCCAATCAGCACCACGCCGCCCTCGACGATGCCGCCCCCGAGCACGCGATCGAGTTCGTCGATGCCGGTGGGCGTGCGCGAGACGTCAGCCGCTTCGATGTCGGCCAACACCGTGACCGGCGCCGACTTGGCCAACGCTGCGAAGCGGTTCTTGCCCGGGGCGGACGCGCCCTCGGCCACGCTCTCGATCAGGGTGTTCCAGGCCTCGCAGTGCGGGCACTTGCCGAGCCAGCGCGGGCTGGTGCCGCCGCACTCGGTGCAGGTGTAGATCGTCTTTTCCTTGGCCATGCGCGATTGTCCCCAGAAAAGGCGCTCACCGGCCTCCCGTAACATCGCAGCCCATGAAAGTCTGCATCTACGGCGCGGGCGCCATCGGCGGCTGGATCGGGGCGCGTCTGGCGCGCCAGGGCGCGCAGGTCAGCGCGGTGGCCCGCAGCGCCACGCTGGCGGCCCTCACAGCAAAGGGCCTGCGCCTGGAGCTTCAGGGCGAGCACATCGCCGTGCCGGTGCAGGCCAGCGAACACGCCAGCGACCTGGGGCCGCAGGACCTGGTGGTGGTGGCCGTGAAGGCGCCCGCGATGGCGGCGGTGGCCGCCGGCATCGGGCCGCTGCTCGGGCCCGATACCGTCGTCCTGACCGCCATGAACGGTGTGCCCTGGTGGTTTTTCGACGGCTTCGGGGCGCTGGCTGGCACGCGCCTGCAGGCGGTCGACCCCGACGGCGCGATCGCGCGGGCCATTCCTGCGCGCCACATCGTCGGTGGCGTGGTGCACGCCAGCTGCGCGCTGGACGGCCCCGGCCATGTGCGCCATCACTTCGGCAACGGCCTGATCATCGGCGAGCCCTCGGGCCAGGCCACGCCGCGCGCGCAGGGCCTGGTGACGACACTGCAGGCGGCCGGCTTCGACGCCACCCTCTCGGCGCAAATCCAGAAAGACGTCTGGTACAAGCTCTGGGGCAACATGACCGTGAACCCGGTCAGCGCCCTCACCGGCGCCACCACCGACCTGATCCTGGACGACCCGCTGGTGCGCGGCTTCATCTCGCAGGTGATGCTCGAGGCCCGCGAGATCGGCGCGCGCATCGGCATCCCCATCGCACAAGAACCCGAAGACCGCCACGCGGTCACGCGCAAGCTTGGCGCCTTCAAGACGTCCATGCTCCAGGATGTCGAGGCCGGCCGCGCCATCGAACTCGACGCCCTGGTGACCGCAGTGCAGGAGATCGGACGGCTCACCGGCGTGCCCACGCCCTGCACCGACATCCTGCTGGGTCTGGCCCGGCTGCACGCGCGCCAGCGCGGGCTGTACAGCGCATGACGTCGACCGCGCGCGCGCTGCCGGGCGCCGCCTTCGCCACCGTCTTGCTGGTGGCCCTCCTCATGGGCGCCAACCACGTGGCGGCGCGCATCGCCTTCAACCACGGCGCCGATGTCGCCACCGGGGTGCTGTTTCGCAGCGGCAGCACCGCGCTCGTGGTGCTGGCCATCGTGCTGGCACAGGGCGTGCGCACGCAGGCCACGACCCGCCAGCAGCGCGTGATCGGCGTCATCGGACTGCTGATTGGATGTCAGAGCCTGCTGCTGTATTCCGCGGTGGCACGCCTGCCGGTGGCGCTGGCCCTGCTGGCATTCAACACCTACCCGATCACCGCCGCCCTGTGGTCCTGGGGCCTGTGGCGCCAGCGGCCGGAGCGGGCCGTGGCCCTGGCCATGCCGGTGATCCTGTTCGGGCTGGCCCTGGCGCTGGACGTGTTTGGCGCGGCTTCGGGCCTGGGCGCGGGTGGCCAGTGGGCGCGCATCGGCGCGGGCGTGGCCTTCGCGCTGGCGGCTTCGGCGGTGTTCGGACTGGCGCTGGCCCTCACGCAGCACGAGGTGGCGCAGGTGGACGGGCGGGTACGCACCGTGGCCACCCTGTTCCTGGCCGCGGTGGTGGCCGGGGTGGCGGTCCTCGCGCAGGGCGGGCCGCGGCTGCCGCATGACAGCATCGGCTGGATGGGGCTGGCCGGTCTCACGCTCTTTTACGGCACGGCTTTCACCATCCTCTTTACCGTGCTGCCGCGACTGGGCATCGTGGGTAACTCGGCCCTCATGAGCGTCGAGCCGGTGTTCGCGCTGGTGCTGGCCTGGCTGCTACTGGAGCAGTCCATCGCGCCGATGCAGGTGGTGGGCGCTTTGATCGTGGTGGGCGCCGTCGTGGCCCTGGGCCTGCGCAAGAAAAGCTGAAGGCCTGCGGCGGCAGGCGCCACTCAGTCGGTGACCACCGGCACGCGCGGGGCCAGCGCGCACAGCAACTCGTAGGACACCGTGCCTGCCGCATGCGCCACCTCGTCGACGGGCAGCACCGTGCCGCGCGAGGAGCGTCCCCACAGCGTGACCTCGGTGCCGATGCCCGCCTCGGGCAGGCCCGAGAGGTCCACCGCGAGCAGGTCCATGCTCACGCGTCCGAGCGTGCGGGTGCGCTGCCCGTCCACCAGCACCGGCGTGCCGGTGCCCGCGTGCCGCGGATAGCCGTCGGCATAGCCACAGGCCACGATGCCGATGCGCATGGCCGAGGGCGCCGTGTAGGTGCTGCCATAGCCCACGGTATCGCCCGCCGCCAGGTGCTGCACCCCGACCAGGCGCGAGGCCAGGGTCATCGTGGGCGCCAGCCCCCAGTGGGCGGTGTCGTGCGCAGGATGGTCGGGGGCGCTGCCATACAGCGCGATACCCGGTCGGATCCAGTCGGCGCGCACCGCGGGGTCGTCGGCGTGGCGCAGGGCCGCGGCGCTGTTGGAGAGGCTGCGTTCGCCCGGCAGGTCGCGCGTGGCGTCGGTGAAGGTGCGCAGCTGGTGGGCGATGCCGCGCGGGCCGTCGGCGTCGCTGAAGTGCGTCATGAGCGTGATCTCGTCGACCTGGGGCAGCGCGTTCAGGCGGGTCCAGGCGGCACGAAACGCCTGCGGCGTAAAGCCCAGACGGTTCATGCCCGAGTTCATCTTCAGGAAGATGCGGTGCGGCACGTGCGTCTTGTGCACCGCCAGCATGTCGATCTGCTCCTCGCAGTGCACCGTGTGCCACAGCGACAGGCGCGAGCACAGCTCGAGGTCGCGCGTCTCGAACGCGCCTTCGAGCAGGAGCACCGGCCCGCGCCAGCCCAGGGCGCGCACACGCTCGGCCTCGGACAGGTCCAGGAGCGCGAAGCCGTCTGCACCACGAAAGGCCTCATAAACCCGCTCGATCCCATGGCCATAGGCGTTGGCCTTGACCACACCCCAGACGCGGGCATCGCCGGCGTTCGCACGCACGCGCGCGAGGTTCGCACGCAGGGCCTCGGTGTGGATGGTGGCCTGAATCGGACGGGGCATGGAAGATGAAGGCAACGTGAGAGGGAACTCACTCGAATTGTGGCATCACCCTGCGTGATATAACCGCGCGACTTTTGAAGACAAGGATGACACCGCGCCCCGCTGCCTGGCGCGCGGTTCCCCACGAATGAAGCGCGGCTTTTACACCATCATGTCGGCGCAGTTCTTTTCTTCGCTGGCCGACAACGCGCTGTTCGTCGCTGCGGTGGAACTGCTTAGAACCGGCGGCGCGCCCGAGTGGCAACGCGCGGCGCTCGTGCCCATGTTCGCGCTGTTCTACGTGGTGCTCGCGCCCTTCGTCGGCGCCTTCGCCGACGCCTTGCCCAAAGGGCGGGTGATGTTCGTGAGCAACTCCATCAAGGTGGTGGGCTGCCTGATGATGCTGTTTGGCAGCCACCCGCTCTTGGCCTACGCGGTGGTGGGTCTGGGCGCGGCGGCCTACTCACCGGCCAAGTACGGCATCCTCACCGAACTGCTGCCCGCCTCGCAGCTGGTGAAGGCCAACGGCTGGATCGAGGGCCTGACGATTGCCTCCATCATCCTGGGCATCCTGCTTGGAGGCACTCTGATCAGCCAGGCGGTGGCCGCGCCTTTCCTGGCCCTGGACTTTCCGCTCCTGACCACCGGCGTCGACACCTCGCCCGAGGCCGCGATCGCCTTCCTGATCTCTGTGTACCTGCTGGCGGCCTGGTTCAACACCCGCATCCCGCTGACCGGCGTCGAGATGCGCCCCATGCCGCGCAACCCGCTGGCCCTGGTTCCGGACTTCTGGAGCTGCAACCTGCGCCTGTGGCGCGACAAGCTGGGCCAGATCTCGCTGTCCACCACCACCCTGTTCTGGGGCGTCTCCGGCAACCTGCGCTACATCATCCTGGCCTGGGCGGGCGCGGCCCTGGGCTACGGCACCACCCAGGCCTCGGCCCTCACCGGCGTGGTGGCGGTGGGCACTGCGGTGGGCGCGGTGGTGGCCTCGGTACGCATGCGCCTGGACATGGCCACCAGCGTCATGCCCCTGGGCATCGCGATGGGCCTGCTGGTGATCCTGATGAATTTCATCAGCAATGTGTGGGTGGCCGCACCCTTCCTGATCCTGCTGGGGGCGCTGGGGGGCTTTCTCGTGGTGCCGATGAACGCGCTGCTGCAGCACCGCGGCCACAACCTCATGGGCGCGGGCCGCTCCATCGCGGTGCAGAACTTCAACGAGCAGGCCTGCATCCTGGGCCTGGGCGCGCTGTACGCGCTGTCCACCGGCGTAGGCCTGTCGGCCTTCGGCGCCATCACAGGCTTCGGCCTGATCGTTGCCGGCGCCATGTGGCTGATCCAGCGCTGGCATGCGCGCAACGTCGTGCGACACAAGGTCGAGGTAGACCGACTGCTGGAAATCGCACGCCACGACAACCTGCATGGTTGATCCGGGCGCCTTGCGGCCGGCCCTGGCCTTGCTGGCCAACGCCTTCGTGTGGGGCGTGTCGTGGTGGCCGTTTCGCGAACTCGAATCCCAGGGCCTGCACCCGCTGTGGGCCACGGCCGGCATTTACGCGCTCACCGTCGTCGCCATGCTGGCCTGGCGTCCCCGCGTGCTGCGCGAATGCGTGGGTCACCCGCTGCTGTGGCTGCTCGCCGCTGTCGCCGGCCTGACCAACGTGGGCTTCAATTGGGCGGTCACCATCGGCGACGTGCTGCGGGTGGTCCTGCTGTTCTACCTGATGCCGGCGTGGTCGGTACTGCTCGCCTGGCCCCTGCTCGGTGAACGGCCTACGGCGGCCGGCCTGATGCGGCTGGTGTTGGCCTTGGCGGGGGTGGTGGTGGTGCTCGACGCCGGCAGCGCCGGGTGGCCGATACCGCGCAGCAGCGCCGACTGGCTGGCGCTGATGGCTGGCTTCTGCTTTGCCTTCACCAACGTGCTGCTGCGCAAGATGGAGCAGGTGCCCGCGCCCGCGCGCGTGATGGCCATGTTCGCGGGTGGCACGGTGCTGGCCGCGGCCACCGCGGGCATCGGCCTGGCCCAGGGCCTGATCGCGGCGCCGCAGATGCAGGCCAGCGGCGTGCCGGTGGCCTTGCTGCTGGGCGTGGCCTTCCTCCTGGGTAACGTAGCCCTGCAGTACGGCGCGGCGCGTCTGCCCGCCCACACCACCGCGCTGATCATGCTGTCGGAGGTGGTGTTCGCCAGCGTCTCGTCAGTTGCCTTGGGCGCGGCCACGCTGAGCCTGCACACCGCTGTCGGTGGTGCGCTCATCCTTGCAGCGGCCGTGTGGTCGGCCTGGCCGCAGCGGGCCCATCCCGTCGGATAATCATCGGATGTCCGCTGCCACCCTTTACGACTTCGAGGTCACCCGCATCGACGGGCAGACGGTGCCGCTCGCCGATTACCGCGGCCAGGTGCTGCTGATCGTGAACACCGCCAGCGCCTGCGGTTTCACGCCGCAGTTCGCGGGCCTGCAGGCGCTGCACACCACCTATGGCGAGCGCGGGCTGGCGGTGCTGGGCTTTCCCTGCAACCAGTTCGGCCACCAGGACCCGGGCAGCAACGAATCCATCGGCCAGTTCTGCCAGCGCAATTACGGCGTGAGCTTTCCGATGATGGCCAAGATCGAGGTGAACGGTGACGGTGCGTCCCCCCTGTACCGGTGGCTCACCGCGCAGGCGCCGGGCGTGCTGGGCACGCGGGCGATCAAGTGGAACTTCACCAAGTTCCTCGTCGGGCGCGACGGCCAGGTGATCCGCCGTTATGCGCCAATGGACGCACCCGCCAAGCTCGCGCGCGACATCGAAGCGGCCCTGGCCCGCTGAACACGCCGCCACCCTTCCCGTCCACGCGCTGCCCGCGCCCCGCCGGCTCCCCCTCGCTTCCTGCCCGACATGGCCACTTCGCCTGTCTCGCGCAAGCCTTTGACGCTGCACCGCCTGCGCGAGATGCACCGCGCCGGCGAGAAGATCGCCATGCTCACCTGCTATGACGCCAGCTTCGCGCGCCTGCTGGACGACGCGGGGGTGGACTGCCTGCTGGTGGGCGACTCCCTGGGCATGGTGGTGCAGGGCCGCGGCACCACAGTGCCCGTCACGCTGGACGACATGGCCTATCACGTGGCGTGCACCGCGCGCGGCAACCGCAGCGCCTGGCTGATTGGCGACCTGCCCCACGGCAGCTACCACGCCAGCCCCGCCCAGGCCCTGGCCAGCGCGGTGACGCTGATGCAGGCGGGCGCGCAGATGGTCAAGCTCGAAGGCGGCGGGTGGACGGCCGAGACCGTGCGTTTTCTCGCCGAGCGCGGCATCCCGGTGTGCGGCCACCTGGGTCTCACGCCGCAGTCGGTGCATGCCCTGGGCGGCTGGCGTATCCAGGGGCGTGACGCGGCGGGCGCGGCCACGCTGCTTCAGCACGCGCGCGCGCTGCAGGACGCAGGGGCTGCGATGCTGGTGCTGGAGCTGGTGCCAGCGGCCCTGGGCGCGCAGGTCACGCAGGCCCTGGACATTCCCGTCATCGGCATCGGCGCGGGTGCGGACTGCAGCGGCCAGGTGCTGGTGCTGCACGACATGCTGGGGCTGTCGCCCGGCCCGACGGCGCGCTTCGTGCGCAACTTCATGGACGGCAGCGCCAGCGTGTCCGACGCGCTGCGCGCCTACGTGAACGCGGTGAAGACCGGGCACTTCCCCCAAGTGCCCACGCACACCTACTGAAACCCCAACCCTGGCGATCCGCAAGCACATGAGACTCGTCCACACCCTCGACGAGTTGCGCAGCGCACTGGCGCATGCGCAACGCCCCGCCTTCGTGCCCACCATGGGCAATCTGCATGCGGGCCACTTGGCCCTGGTCGACCGGGCGCGACGTCACGGCGACCTGACCGTGGCCAGCATCTTCGTCAACCGTCTGCAGTTCCTGCCGCACGAGGACTTCGACCGCTACCCGCGCACCCTGGAGGCCGACTGCGCGCAGCTGGCGGCCGCGGGCTGCGACCTCGTGTTCGCGCCAGCCGAGACCACGCTCTACCCCGAGCCCCAGGGCTACCGGGTGCAAGCGCCTGCGGCACTCGCCGACCTCCTCGAAGGCGAGTTCCGCCCTGGCTTCTTTGGCGGCGTGTGCACCGTGGTGATGAAGCTGTTTGGCTGCGTGCAACCGCGCGTGGCCGTTTTCGGCAAGAAGGACTACCAGCAGCTGCGCGTGATTCAGGGCCTGGTTCGGCAGTTCAACCTGCCGATCGAGGTGGTCGCATGCGAGACGCATCGCGCGCAGGACGGGCTGGCGCTGTCGTCCCGCAACGCTTACCTCTCGGCCTCGGCGCGGCTGGAGGCGGCGCAGCTTTCGGTGCAGCTTCGGCGCGTGGCCGAGGCGGTGCGCGCGGGGCGGCGGGACTTTTCCGCGCTGGAGACCGAGGCGCTGGAGGCCCTGCGACAACGCGGATGGCAGCCGGACTACCTCACGGTGCGACGGCAGTCCGACCTGCAGCCACCCGGCGAAGCGTCGACAGCGCCTCTGGTGGTGCTGGGGGCGGCACGCCTGGAGACCACGCGCCTGATCGACAACCTCGAGATCGCGGGCGCCTGAGGCCAGACCCCGCACGCGCCTTAGGCCAGCGCCGCGTCCAGCACCTCCACCCAGTGCCGTACCGGCGTTTCGGTGCCGCCTTGCAGGTGGGTGATGCAGCCGATATTGGCCGACACGATGGCTGCAGGCTGCAGGTCAGCCAGATGGCCGAGCTTGCGATCACGCAGCTGCTGCGCCGTCTCGGGCTGCAGCACCGAATAAGTCCCCGCCGAGCCGCAGCACAGATGCGACTCCATGGTCGCCACCCGCACCGTGAAGCCCAGCGCACCCAGGTGCTGCTCGACGCCGCCGCGCAGCTTCTGCCCGTGCTGCAGGGTGCAGGGCGGGTGATAGGCGATTGCCTCGGCTGGCGCCTTCACCTTCCCCTGCAGCGCCCCCACCAGCTCGGGCAGCAACTCGCTCAGGTCCTTCGTGAGCTCGCTGATGCGCGCGGCCTTCGCGGCGTAGGCCGGATCGTGCTGCAGCAGATGGCCGTATTCCTTCACCGTCACGCCGCAGCCCGAGGCGTTCATCACGATCGCCTCAACCTGCCCGCCTTCCACATAAGGCCACCATGCATCGACGTTGGTACGCATCTGGTCGCGCCCGCCGCTCTGGTCGTTCAGGTGGAACTTCACCGCGCCGCAGCATCCCGCCGCCGGTGCGATCACCGCCTGGATGCCTGCGGCATCGAGCACGCGGGCCGTGGCGCTGTTGATGCTGGGGGCCATCGCCGGCTGCACGCAGCCCGCGAGCATCAGCATCTTGCGTGCGTGCTGGCGCACGGGCCAGCTTCCGGCCGGACGCGGCGCGGGCACCTTGGCCTTGAGGACCGGCGGCAGGAGCCCTCGCACGGCCTGACCCAGCTTCATTGCGGGGCCAAACAGCGGTGAGGGCAGACCCTCCTTGAGCGCCCAGCGCAGCGCGCGCTGGCCGGCCGGCCGCGGCACGCGCTCCTCCACGATCTGCCGTCCGATGTCCACCAGGTGCCCGTACTGCACGCCGCTGGGGCAGGTGGTCTCGCAGTTGCGGCAGGTCAGGCAGCGGTCCAGGTGCAGCTGCGTCTTCTCGGTGGGCGTCTCGCCTTCGAGCACCTGCTTGATCAGGTAGATCCGCCCGCGCGGGCCATCGAGCTCGTCGCCGAACAGCTGGTAGGTGGGACAGGTGGCGGTGCAAAAGCCGCAGTGCACGCACTTGCGCAGGATGGCCTCTGCCTCGCGGCCCTGCGGCGTGTCCTTGAATTCAGGCGAGAGCTGGGTTTGCATGATCAGAGGTCGGGGTACAGGCGGCCGGGGTTGAAGATGCCGGCCGGGTCGAATTCGCGTTTGAGGTCGCGGTGAATGCGGTCCAGGGGCGCGGGCAAGGGGTCGAAGCGCTCAGGCCGTACACCGCTCGCGTCGCCCGTCATGAACAGCGTGGCGCTGCCGCCCACCGCGCGCGCGGCCGCGCGCACTACGCCGCCGGCCTCGGGCTCGGCGCGCACCCAGCGTTGGCCGCCGTGCCATTCCACGTAAGGCGAGTCCGGCAAGTCCAGCACCGGCGCGGTCTGCGGCACCGACAGGCGCCAGAGGTCACGGCCTGCGCGCGCCTCGAACCAGGGCAGACGCAGATCGCGCGATCGCGTCCAGTCGGCCGCCGCATCGGGCTGGCGCTCGCCACCCAGGCTGCGGCAGGCGGCGTCCACCGCCGCCACCGCACCACGCAGACGCAGGTACAGGGTGGGAACGCCCGCGTCCTGCACCCAGGCGCTGGCGTTCAGGGGCAGGGGCTGGCCGCCCCAGGCATTCAGACGCTCCAGAGCCTGGGCCTGCGTCATCTCGAAGCGCAGCGTGGCCTCGGCCGGCGCCACGGGCAACACCTTGAGGCTCACCTGCGCGATCAGGCCCAGTGTGCCCAGAGAGCCCGCCATGAGACGCGAGACGTCGTAGCCCGCCACGTTCTTCATCACCTGACCACCGAACACCAGCACTTCGCCGCGGCCGTTGACGATCGTTGCGCCCAGCACGTAATCACGCACCGAGCCGACGCTGGCCCGCGCCGGACCCGACAGGCCCGCGGCCACCATGCCGCCCACGGTGGCCCCAGGACCGAAATGCGGGGGCTCGAAGGGCAGGCACTGGCCCTGGGCCGCCAGCGTGGCTTCGAGTTCGGCCAGCGGCGTGCCGGCGCGCACGGTCACCACCAGCTCGCTGGGTTCGTAGCTCACGATGCCAGTGAGGCCCGTGGTGGACAACACCTCGCCCGACGCAGCCGGCTCGCCGTAGAAATCCTTGGTCCCGCCACCGCGCACGCGCAGGGGCTGGCGCGCTGCCGAAGCGGCGCGGATACGGTCAATGAGAGGCGACAGGGCGGGGTCCATGGGCAGCGATGGTACGCGGGGTCGCAAAACCCCGAACGGCGCGCCCGGACTCCCGCCACGCCACCCGGGTGCCTTGAGGCCGAGGTTTAACATCCTGCGCATGAAGGCCGAACTCCTGGACTGGCTCACCCAACTGGGCTTGCAGCAGTACGTGCCGGTCTTCGAGCAGGAAGACATCGAAGACCTCGAAGCCTTGCGCCTGCTGCAGGAGCACCACCTCAAGGAGCTGGGCCTGACCATGGGCCACCG
This sequence comes from uncultured Ramlibacter sp., assembly GCA_964620375.1. Taxonomy (GTDB): domain Bacteria; phylum Pseudomonadota; class Gammaproteobacteria; order Burkholderiales; family Burkholderiaceae_C; genus Ramlibacter. Next base: position 12,513 of record CAZUKC010000005.1, read on the forward strand.
CAACCGGCTCCTGCAGGCGCTGAAGGCTATGTCCTCGCCCCAGGCCCCGGCACTGCCCCCTCCCGCACCCCGCGGCCGGGTTTTCCTCAGTTACGGCCACGACCCGGCCTGTACGGCCCTCGTCGAACGCATGAAGGCGGATCTCAGGGAGCACGGGTGGGAGCCGTGGGTCGACGTCGAAAGAATCCGGCCGGACGACGAATGGCGACGGGCGATCACCCAGGGCCTGCAGGAAAGCCAGCATGTCCTGGCCTTCCTGTCCCAGCACTCGATGCGGCGTGACGGCGTGTGTCGGCAAGAGGTGGCGATCGCCCTCGGACCGGCCCAGTGCGGCGTCTTCACGGTGCTGGTGGAGGCGCCCGACAGGGTGCGGCCTCCGCTGATCATCAGCCACAAGCAGTGGCTGGACATGCAGGAATGGCAGCTGCTGGATGCGCCTCGGCAGGAGGCGCTGTACCAGAGCAGCTTCCAGGAAATTCTGCGGGTGCTCGAAAGAAACGAGCCCTTCGCCGGAGAGATCGACGAGCTGTATCGATGGCTCAAGCCGCTGGAAGCCACCGCGTACATGATCGCGGCGGAGGCCGGATTCGAGGGCCGGGGCTGGCTGCTCGATGGATTCGGTCTGGGGGGCGCGGAAACAACGCCCGACGGCGAAGAAGAGGTCGGCGAGATCGAACGCTGGCGGACATCCGGCGCCCCGCAGCGCGTGTACTGGCTCGCGGCAGAACCCGGCTGGGGCAAGTCGGCGGTGGCCGCCCGCTTGGCACACGCGGGACGGGCCCGGGTCATGGCGGTCCACTTCTGCCGCCACGAAATGCCCTCGTCCCGTGACGCGCGCCAGGTGGTGCGCACGATCGCCTTCCAGATGGCGTCGCAGCTGGGGGAGTACCGCAGCCTGCTGATCACCCTCGCGCGCAAGGGCCTGCCGCTGGACACGTTGAATCCGATCGAGCTTTTCAACGAGTTGATGGCCAACCCGCTGGCCGGGGTGATCGGCGGCGGGCGCGGCCCGCACGACCGGCATCTGATCGTGCTGGATGCCCTGGACGAAACGCTGGATTCGGCAGGCCGCAGCGATCTGCTGAATCTGGTGGCCAGCGAGTTCTCGAAACTGCCCGACTGGCTCGGGCTGATGGTCAGCAGCCGACCCGAAGCGCCGATCATGAAGCAGCTGGCCGCATTCGGTGTGCAGCAGATGCACGCCGAAGATCGGCGCAACCTGCAGGACGTCGAGCGCTGGACCCGCACCTGGCTGCAGTCGACCCCGCTGTCTGAGGCCGAACAGGCCCGGGCGCTGCAGGCCGTGATGCATGCCGGCGCGGGCAACTTCCTGTACGTGCGCATGCTGCGTGACGCGGTGGGGGCCGGCGCAATTGCTCTCGACCAGGTGCTGCAACCGACCGGCCTGCCGGGCGGCCTGGCCAGCCTCTACCAGCGGTGGTTCCAGCACCGCTTCGCAGACCCCGCGGTCTACGCGCGCGATCAGCGGCCCCTGCTCGAGCTGCTGCTCGCGGCCCGCGAACCCGTGCCCGTCGACCTGGCCGCATCGGTCCTGGGGTGGGATTCCTACCGGCGCGTGGACCCGGTGGGCGCGCTGGGCACCCTGTGCGTCACCGACGGCGGCGCCCTGCGCCTGTTTCACAAGAGCCTGCGTGACTGGCTCGCAGACCCCCAGATGTCGGGGCAGGACTACCACGCCAGCGAAGGCGAAGGCCACCGGCGTCTGGCCGATGCCCTGTGGCAAACCTGCCAGGTCACCAGCGCCACGCGGTCGCAGGACGCCCTGGGCACGCGGCCCGATGAGGCCTATGCCCTGCGGCACCTGCCCGCGCACCAGAAGGCGGCCGGACAACTCACCGAGCGCGCCCGATCGCTGACGGACTTCACGCTCCTGATGCGGCGCTGCGAGGCCGGCGCCCTCGAGGAAGTGCTGGCGGACTACCACGACGACTGCGGGCTGGACGAGGCGGCTTTGCACTGGGCGCAGTTCATGAAGGACAGGGGTCATCTGCTGCGAATGGCGCGCGCCCATGCATGGCCGGTGCACCAGGCGCTGCTGCCTCTGGCGATGGAACTCCCGCCGGACGATCCGCTGGGGCAGGCGGCCCGGGCGTGGCATGCGTCCGCGAAGCCCGCCTGGCCCTTGCTCGTGCGTGAACAGGCGCCCACCCCCAGCGCTCATCGCATGCTGGATCTGAGCGCCAAGGGCATCCTGCGCGTCGGCCTGTTCGACGTGGACTGGCACAGCGCGCTGGTGGGCATTGGCGGCGCCTTCGGCCAACTGCTCGTCTTCGACCTGAAGACGGGCCGCGTCCTGCACGAGCTGCAGACCCCTGCAGGGTGCCGCCGCATCCGCCTGACGCAGGACCAGGTGCAGTGCTTCGGCGAGGACGGCGCGCCTTGGGTGTGGTCCTTCGTCACCCGCTCGGCGTTGTCCGCCGACCCGGGGTCGCAGGGGTTCCCGGTAGCCCGAGAAGGCAGGACGGGACGCGTGGCTGGCCGAGCGGACCGCCGCGACTCGCGCGACGGCCGTTTCGCGCTCACCTGGGACGGTCACGAGACGCTGCGGCTGGTCGAGACCGCCAGCGGCGCCACGCTCGCTACCCAGGCGCTGGCCGGAGCACCCTCGGTCACCCGGCTGGCCGTGTCCGACGACGGCGCTGTCTGCGCGATCGGCTGCAAGGACGGGGCACTGTGGCTCTGGAGACCCGGCGCCTCGCAGGCGCTGCAGCGGCTGCAGGCCGGCGAACATGAGATCTACGCCATCGCGCTGGCGCCCGAGAGCGGCCGCGTGGCCGCGATCGGCGAAGACCGACTGCTGCGGGTGTGGGACGCCTACACCGGAACGCTCCTGGCGGCACTGGCCGGACATGCCTACCGCGCGACGCGCCTGTCCCTGGATCCGCAGGGTCTGTGCGCGGTGTCCGCCGGCCAGGACGGCACGATGATCATCTGGGACCTTGCAGCGGCCAGCATCGAGGAGGTGCGTCCCGAGGTGGCCACTTTGGCGCAGGCCTGCCCCGACGGGAGCACGCCGGCCGTTCTCGTCGCAGGAGACACCTTCGGGCGGGTGGGCCTGCACGCGTTGCATGCGGTGACCCCCACGCCGTTCAGGCGCTGGCAGGCCCACGACGACCGCATCTGGGATCTGGCGGTCACGTCCGACGGGCGTCATGCAGCGACAGCGGGCAAGGACGGGCGACTGAAGGTGTGGGCGCTGGCCAGCGGCGATGCCGTGGCCGACCTGCGCTCGGCCTCCGGCAAGGCCCTGTATGCGGTGGCCATCTCACCCGACAACCGATGGCTGGCCGCTGCGGGGATGGACAGGCAGCCTCTGGTGTGGGACCTGCAGGCGATCCTGCAGCGCACGGCCGCAGGCAGCACCGCCTGGCCGCCGCCGCAGGTCCTGGCCTGCAGGATCGCGCTGGAGAAACTGCAGTTCCTGAACGAGACCGACCTGGTCGGCGCCGGCCTGGACGGCAAGGTCCGCGCCTGGCGCGTGGGCGATCCGCAGGCGCGCTGGGAGATCGATCACCACGAGGCCAGCCAGCAGGGCCTGCGGGCAACGGTGAAGGGTTCGCGTGACATGGGCGCGTACGCCCTGGCCGTTTGCGGATCCGGAAGATTCCTGGCGTGCAGCGGCAAGGGGGTCGATCGCGCCATCACGATCTGGGACCTGGGCGACACGCCACTGGCGAACCCGCCCCACTGCGTGAAGGTCCTGCGCGGGCATGCGCGTGGGGTGAAGTTCCTGGCCTTCCGGGACCATGACCAGCACCTGCTGTCGGCCAGCTGGGACGAAACCCTCGTGATGTGGGACTGGCGGCGCGGGGAACGGGTGCTGTTGCGACCGGTGCGCCATCTGTCCGGCGTGACGACCCTGACCGATCCAGACCGGATCGCCATCGGGACCAGCGGCACCGGCGATCTCTATACGCTGCGACTGCGCAACGCTGCCTGATCCCTGCGCCGGCCTAGGCGCCCCAAGCGTCCTCACTGACAAAGCGCTCGATCGACCGGTAAAGAGCGACGGGGGTGCTGTCGGCCACGCGCTGCACCAGCGCCTCGACATGAAAGCGCCAGGTCACGCCCAGGCGCGGGTTCACAAGCGCGAGTTCGCGCGCAGGCCGGTGGTTCCAGTGCGCCATCGCGGCATACACCAGGAGCTGGCGCAGGTCGGCGCTGCGAAAAGAGACCTGCGACATCTTTACCTCGACGATCACGTCGTCCTGCATGACATCGGGATGGCAGGCCGCCAGCAAGCCCGAGCCCTCCAGGCGTTCGTGCACGCGCGTCGTCCCGGGGAATCCACGCAGATGATCGCGCAGCCGAAGGGCCAGCGCGTACGCGTCCTCCAGATGCGCCGGCCCGATGGCCTCGCGCGGCAGCCCCTCGCTACGACGCAAAAGCGCCAGGCGCGCCAGTGCGTCGGCGACCACGCCTTCCACTTCGGTGGCCGGCAGACGTTCGATCGGGCAGGCGGCATCCTCCAGGCCTGCGCACAGCCATCCGAACGCGATTTCCGCGACCACATCGTTGTGCCGTGCAGGCGCTTGCGCCTGCAGGGGCGGCGCCCAGGCCTGAGTGGCGTGCGACCAGGCCCCGTCGGGCCTGAGGCTGGCGAGAAAGCCCGCATCCAGGTGAGGCGTCCACTGCTGCCAGGCGGCGGCATATCCCCGCGCCAGTTGACGCTCAGACAGCATCGGGCATCCACTGCGCCAGACTTGCGCGCGCGCGCTTGGGCGACAGCGTGGACAGCCAGCGTGTCCACGCCTGGTCACAGACCGAGTCCCGCACCGCGGGCGAGGGGACGGTCAGCCCCAGACAGGCACAGGCGCCCGCCAGTGCGCGTCGCTCCCAGGCCCCCAGTCGCCGAGCGCTGCGCGCCGCCGCTCGCACCTCGTCGGCCAGGCCCCACACGCCCCACAGCCACAGGAGTTCCCGGCGCACCAGAGGCTCGCGACTGCCCGCATACAGGCGCGAGAGCAGCTCGCGGGTGGCGTCACCGTCATCGGGCGGCAATGTCTGCAGCACCCGCAGGGCCTGCGACCGAGACGAGGGCAGGTGCAGCAGCATCGCGTCGCGGTCCAGAAGGGCCAGCAAAGCGTCGCGCAGCCGGCCCTGCGCCGCCGCGTCCAGACGCCGACCCTGGTCGAGCGTCACCGCCAACAGCTTGCCCACGACAGGCAGGACCACGTCCTGCCTGCGCCTATCGAGCAGGAACAGGATGGCCTGCTCGGCTTCGGCGCAGGGCATGTAGGCCAGCGCCGAGAGCAGGTTGCGGGCCAGCGCTGGATTGACGCGCGATTTGGAAAACTCCCGGCGCAGCAGCGGCAAGGCCTGCGCATGCTGGCCGAACTGCTCGAGCCGGACATCGCGTTGGGCCCGCAGGCCCGAGTAGGGATCGAACACGGCCGGGGCCAGCAACAGCTGTCGCAGGTCCGTCGAAACCGCACCGCTCGCCCCTCCCTTGGTCGGCTCAAGCTGCAGGCCCTGGCCCACGGACAGCTGCCCCGCCAACTCCGCGCCGGGCACGATGCGGCTCTTGCTTTTCTGCAGCGACAGGCCCCGCTGCAGCAGCTCGCCACTGAGCAGCGCCAGTCCGCTCAGCGCCTGCGCTTCGGTCGGGGCAAAGAGGCGGATGTCGTCGACGAAGCGACAGAACGTCCAGCCCGCCGCGACCAGCAGCTCGTCGACTTCGCACAGCACCGCCTCGGCGATCAGCCGCGAGGCGGGTCCGCCGATCGGCAGGCCCACCCGGTCGGCCTCCATCGCCCGCAGGACGCGGGCCAGTCGCCGCGCCAGGGCGGGCGCCACCCCCGCGCGCAGCAAGGCCGCCTGGGCCATGGACACATCGACCCGGTGATAGAAATCGGCGACGTCGCAAACCACCACCTGCGCGTGGGCGCTTGCCAGATCCCGTGTGCGCTGCGTGAACGCGCGCCAGCCGCTTTGCGGATCGAAGATGCGGCCACGATCGTCCGGGCCCATGAAACGAAACGAGAAGACCGACTGGCGCGCACGCGGCGGGCGGGCCGATTCGATGGCGGGTCCGGCCAGGATCACCAGGGCCAGCAAATAAAGATTCCAGACCGGGTCGATCTGCGAACCGAGTCGGTAACCGACAGGTCCGGCCGGGAACAGGGCCCGCAGCGTGTCAGGCCTCCCGGGGCGACCGCCGTCCATCTGGCGGTGCAGGTCGATCACGGCCTTGCGTGCCTGCCCAGGGGCCTGCGCGATCCATCGTGATTCGAGGGGATCCGGAAACAGGTCGGTGTCGCCAAAGCCCAGGACATTGCGGATCGCGGCATCGACCGCCCGGCCCAAATGCCTGTCCCAGGAGGCGCGTGCGGGCATGGCCGGTCGGGTCAGTCGTCCGACGCCTCGATCTCTGCGATCGTTCCCACCAGCGCATAGGGGTACTTGAACGCGATCTCCATGTTCAGGTAGTGCCCATGCGACGGGTGCTCCATCAAGGCCTGATGCACCTCGGGCGGGACGTCCCGGTAGATGTAGACCCGGTTCGTCGGGTAGTCGATGTCGAACTGGCCGAACTCGACCTCCATCACCCGGGTGAGAGGGTCATACCCGACCGACTGGATGTTGGAGGAGGTGACCGGCGTGCGGTTCATCGGGAGTGAGCGTGTGGAGCGACGGGCGCGCGGGCGTGGAGTGCCCAAAACTGTAACACCGACGCGTGCTCGCTCAGCAGTCGACGAAGTCGACGCCCCGCCCCGGCACGTCGACCCGCGCGCACAGCACATGCCCCGACATCGGCCAGTCTTGCAGCTCCTGGGGCGGCCGACCGTCGCGGGCGGTGGTGAGGTACAGCGTGCGCAGGTCCTCGCCGCCGAAGCAGGGCATGGTGGGGCAGCGTGCCGGCACCGGGATGTCCTGCAGCAGGCGGCCGTCAGGCGCGATCTGCAGCACGCGGCCACCCTCGTACAGGGCGCACCAGTAGTTGCCTTCGGCATCGAGGGCGGCGCCGTCGGGTCGGCCGCCATAGCCCCCGTCGGCAGACGTCCCCGCCGTCGGCTTGGCCGGAAATTGCCGGAACACGCGGCGCGCCCCCAGGCGGTTGGCCTTCGCGTCCCAGTCCCAGGCGTCGATGCGGTGGGCGGCCGTGTCCGCCCAGTACACGGTGCGCTGGTCGGGCGAGAAGGCCAGCCCGTTGCCGGTGAGCGCCTCACCCACCATCTGATGCAGCTGGCCCTGCGCGAGGCAGTACAGCCCCGCCTGCGGCTGGTCGCGCCGTTCGTGGCGCGTGCCCACCCAGAAGCGGCCCAGTGGATCGGCACGTCCGTCGTTGAAGCGCGTTGTGGCCGGGTCGTGCAGGGCTGCCGCCATGCGCTCAAGTGGCCCACCCCAGATACGCGCCCGGTAAATGCCGTCACGAAGTGCAACCACCAGCCCGCCGCTGCGCGCCGGTGCGATGCAGCCCGGCTCGGAGGGCATGGGCCAGGACTGCACCGCTTCTTTCGTGCCGGGTACAGCGCGGCGCAGGCGGCGTGCGGCGACATCCACCCAGTACAGCATGCGTTCGTGCGGATGCCAGAAGGGGGATTCGCCGAGCGCGTCGGCTTCGTCGATGCAGCGTTGCCAGTCGAGAGTGGCCATAGTCGTCAAGATATTGTGCCCGCGCCTTCTCCTGCGTGACTACCATGCCGCAGGATGCCGTCTGCTCTCCCCTCCGATGTCCAGGCGCGCGCGGAAAGCGCGCGCTACGCCCTGCTGCGACGCCTCGCGCCGGCCCTGCGGCACGAAGCCGTCGCGCCTCTGCAGCCGATCGCCATGGCGGCCAGCGTGCTCGAACGCCGTCTGCGCGACTCCGTCCCCGACCAGGCCCTCGTCCAGGACACCGCGGCCCGCCTGGCGGGTTACTCACGCACGGCCATCCAGTCCTGTCTGGACCTGATCGAATGGCTCGCGCCGACGCCGCAGCCCGCGGTGCCCCTGCAGGACATGGTGCGACGCACCGTGCACCTGCTGCGGGGGAGCCTGTCCCTGCGCGGCTTCACCCTGCGCGACGAGCTGCAGCAAACCGACGCACGGGCCGGCCATCCGGGTCTGCGCTACGTGCTGCCGGCCTGCCTGCTGTGGCTCACCGACAGCGCTGGCTCGCCCGCGCTGGTCACGCTGCGCGCACACGACAGCGCGCAGGGGCCGCAGCTCGTCCTGGACCTGCACGCGACCCTGGGCGAGCCGGGCCCCGACGAGCCGCCGGCCTACCGGCCCCTGCACGCGCAGGAGGTCGTCGATCTGGCGCAGGCCGAAGGCATCGCGCTGGACCGCCAGGGCGACACCCTCGCGCTCACGCTCACGCAGGCTGCGACCGCCTAAAAGAAAAAGGCCCGCCGGGGGGCGGGCCTTCGCTCGGAACACGAGGCGCGCAGCGCGCGCCCCGCCGGCATCAACGGTGGTAGGCCGTCTCGCCGTGGCTGCTGATATCCAGACCTTCGCGCTCTTCTTCTTCGGTCACGCGCAGGCCGATCACCAGATCCACCAGCTTGTAGGCGATGAAGGCCACGACTGCAGACCAGACCACCGTGGCGATCACGCCCTGGAACTGGATCCAGACCTGGGCCGCGATGCCGGGGAAGTCCGCCGGGTCACCACACTTGTTGGTCACGTAGTTGCAGATGCCGGCGCCGCCCAGCGAGGGCGCGGCGAAGACGCCCGTGAGCAGCGCGCCCACGATGCCGCCCACGCCGTGCACGCCGAACACGTCCAGCGAGTCGTCGGCGCCCAGCAGACGCTTGAGGCCGTTCACACCCCACAGACACACCAGACCGGACACCAGACCGATGATGATGGCACCCATGGGGCCGACGAAGCCGGCCGCCGGGGTGATCGCCACCAGGCCCGCCACCGCGCCGGACGCAGCGCCCAGCATGGAGGCCTTGCCCTTGGACAGCGCCTCGCCGGCGATCCAAGACAGCGTGGCGGCAGCGGTCGCGACCAGGGTGTTCACGAAGGCCAGGGCGGCGACGCCGTTGGCTTCCAGGTTGGAGCCGGCATTGAAGCCGAACCAGCCCACCCACAGCAGCGAGGCACCGACCATGGTCAGGGTCA